>JAAZME010000080.1 GCA_012798975.1 Gallicola sp. | reverse complement strand
TGATATGGGGATTTCATTTGTCATAGTCAATTTTAAGGCCGGGGCTTCGATTCCTTTTTCTTCTAAAATCTGCACTAGAGTACGATAGACGAGATTGTTCTTATTATTATATCTTTTGTTTGGTGTGTTGATAATAAGTTCTTTGCTGTCTTCGAATATAAATTCATTATAAAGTTTGAAAGATAATGCAAGTACATCAAAGCCCGGTCCCATATTAGCTGTAGAAGCAGGTACTTTGATCTTAAGCATCATGATCACCTTTTACAAACTCGTTTAAATAAGTGAATATTTCCTCTTTCGGGACGTAAGTGGTAAAGCGCTTTTCTTTGCTGTCTAAATTCATTAGATTTTTAGGGATATCCACTGAAGTCAATTCGCTTAGTTTTTCGATTTTTTCTTGTTCAGTCATATTTTCTGTTTCTATTTTAAGTGCTTTTAGCATAGAATCGGAAAATTTATAAGGAGAAGCAGTAGAAGCGATAATTGTCTTTGTATTATCTTGTGTTTCCATACGATATTTATCGTAGCAGACATTAGCCACTGCTGTATGGGTATCCATCAAGTACTGATCGTTGATCAAGCTGTATAGAATCTTGTTGGATGCTTCTTCTTCAGTCGCGTAATAAGCCTTAAGGAACGGCATTTTATCCTTTAGATCTTCTGGTATTCTATATTTTCCCTTATCTCGGAGTTCGCCCATTAGAGCAGAAATCAACTCATCATCATTGCCGCTTATATGGTATAAGAATCTTTCTAGATTTGAGGAGACAAGAATATCCATGGATGGGGAAGGGGTGGCTACCAATTCTCTATTGCTGTCGTAAACACCAGTGTTTATAAAATCTGTCAGTACATTGTTATCGTTAGAAGCGCAGATTAAATTGTTTACAGGAAGGCCCATCTGCATAGCGTAATAGGCTGCTAGAATATTTCCAAAATTGCCTGTCGGCACTACAATATTGATTTTTTCGTTTTCAGATATTTCGCCAAATTTAAGCATAGTGATGTAGGCGTTGTAATAATAAACAATCTGAGGAATCAGCCTTCCGATATTAATAGAATTCGCCGAACTTAGACGTGTATTGTTGGACTTCAAAAGCTGGCTGAATTCTTCATCTGCAAAGGTGGTTTTTACAGCTCTTTGGCAATCGTCAAAATTGCCTTCTACCCCAAGAACAAAGACGTTCTCCCCTTCTTGTGTCTGCATTTGAAGTTTTTGGGTATCGCTTACACCTTTTTCGGGATAAAAAACAGCAATTTTTGTATGTTCTACATTTTTAAAACCTTCCAAAGCGGCTTTTCCGGTATCGCCACTGGTTGCGGTGATGATTAGAATATCCGTATAGTCTTTTTGAGAATGTAAAGAGCTTTCTATAAAAAAGGGAAGGATACATAAAGCCATGTCCTTGAAGGCGCTGGTTCTGCCGTGGAAAAGCTCTAGGATAAAACGATCGTTTAATTTTCGAAGGGGTGCTATAAATTCTGTGGAAAAATTATCTGTGTTATAAGCGGAGCTTACACAATGAGATAGTTCCTCCGGTGTAAAATCAGTCAAAAATTTGCCGCAGATATAGTAGGCAAGATCTTTGTATTTCATTTCCGTCATATTTGATGGAGAACCTGCGTTTGGAAAACTCTCCGGTACATACAGTCCGCCTTCGTCTGAGATGCCTTGTAAAATGGCTTTTTTTGAACTTACTTGATTTCTTTTGTTTCGAGTACTATTGAAAAGCAAGTCACTCTCCTCCTTGTTTTTTTGGTATTATGTAGTTATTATATCATTAATCAAGTAGAGGAGATAGTAATATTGCAGGAACTTGGAATGTTCAAATATAAGGAGAATAGAATGAAGAAATTATTTTTGTGTGCAGTCCTCCTTTTCGCGAGCCTAATGAGCGTAAATGAATCGAATGCTCAAAGGGATTACGAACGGATAGCCGGAAAAAATAGAATTGAAACAGCAGTAGAAATTTCGAAAAAAATACAGAACAAATCTAAGATAGCGGTAGTCGCAAACTCCATGAAGTATGTGGATGCTCTTCCCGGATCGACTTTAGCAAATCTTCATAAAGCACCGATTCTTTTAGTAGAAAAAGACCGTATCCCGGAAGCGACTATAGACGAGTTAAATCGTCTGGGAGTGGAAAAAATATATATACTTGGCGGAGAAGCGGTAATTTCAAAATCTGTAGAAGAAAAACTTAGCGCATTTAAATGTATAAGACTTGCGGGAGAGAATCGCTATGAAACTTCTTATGAAATTTATAAAGAAATAACACAAAGCGCTGAAACTGAAGAAGTTTTTGTTGCGGCGAAAGAAGTCGATGCGGTAGCTTCAGCAGCAGCGAGAGGAGAAAATATACCCCTGCTATTCGTTTCTGAAAACATACCCTCTTTTATGGAAGAAATAGAAGCGAAAAAAACTGTGTTAGGAGGCGATCAGGCATTAAGCCGGAAGGCTTACACCGCTTTGCGGGCAGCTGGAAGAATCGCAGGAAAAAACCGTTATGAAACGGCGATACAGTTGGCCGAGAGAGCCGGCATGGAAAACCAGATTTTAGTAAATGCCTTCAATTTTGTAGATGCTTTTACATCAGGAACATTGGCGTATCGTATGAATGGTAATATACTTTTAACAGATACTCACAGTCTTCCGAAAGCGACAAAAGATTATTTGGAGAAAAATAAAGGAAAACTAATACTTATTGGCGGCGAGAAAGCAATATCCGAAAAGATCTTTCTAGAGGGGGATTCTACAAATCCTCTTGATGCCACTTATTGGAATAAATATAATCAATACGGAAGAAATATCCTTATGACTGGAAAAGAAATTATGGATTACAATCAGGCTATCGATAAGGAAAGTCCTTATGTACGAGATCTATTGAGTCTGTCAAATAAGTTCTCGAAATCCTACATTAAGGATGCGGTGGAAGGTCTTAAAATGCCTTCTAATCCAACGAAAGCAAATGGTGGAGGCTATAGCCAAGGACAAAAGAACCAGTGGCTTAATAATAGAGCTATAAACAGGATAAAAGACACAACAGCCAGATATGCTGTGGCCCTGCAGCGCACTCTTATCCGAACACTGCCTACGGCAGATGGAAATATTAAGGGTGGATATCATGATTATTTTGCAGAGGATGCAGTTAATCCATGGGAAATGATGATGGTTCTTCATAAGAGCAGCGACGGCAAATGGTGCTTTGTTATGACGGAAAACTATATGGGCTGGGTTATGCAGAAAGATATCGCTTATACAACGAAAGATGAACTAGCAGCCTATAATAAATTAGATTTTTATGTAGTGACAGAGCCTAAAATTAATTTGAACGGGTGGAATATGGATATGGGGACAAAAATTCCTCAAAGAGAAGGCCGGCCGTTATTGCCGAAGGCCGATGATAAGGGGAATTTGTCAGTGAGCGCAGGAAAGAGAACTGCCGCCCTTCATACCGGCTATCTTCCTTATACGGAATATAAGCTGGTAGAACAGGCGCTGAAGTTTGAAGGAGAACCTTATGGATGGGGAGGAAGCAGAAATTCTCATGACTGTTCTTCTTTCATCGAAGATATTCATAAAGTATTTGGAATAAAGCTTCCAAGAAATACATCTCATCAGGAAGCGCCAGCGCTAAAAGGGAGAGTTTCTATAGCAGGTAAATCAAAAGGGCAAAAACGAGCTGAGATCCAGAAAAAGGGTCCCGGAGCTGTGATCTATATGAAAGGCCATGTTGCCCTTTTCTTAGGAAAAGATGCGAAGGGCAAAGATATGATTATTCATCAAAACGGCAGTACTCGGGACTGTGCCATAACGGCTCTTGATTTCGGAGGAAGCTACTTGAACGCCTACAGCACAATTCAAAAATATCGTTAAAAGCGAGTATAAATTAAAAAGACATTTGACAGAGTTTGAAACTTCTATCAAATGTCTTTTTTTTAATCTTCAAGAGGGGTTACTCTATTATTTACTGTTTCGTTATTTGGAGCGTTTTCTAGATCGTTTGGAGTGATATTATAAGCGTCTAAATCTTCTTGGGTATATTCAAATTCTTCTTTATCAAGACGTTCTTGATATCTGAAATAGCCCCTTGCTTTAGGTTCCGCCTGTTCCACATTTGTAATTCTCTCGTCTACTGCCATAATTGTTTTTATATAAAGCAGAGGGTAAACAGGTTTATCCCTTAATATTATCCTTTGAATTTCGTCATAGAGGACTTTTCTTTGAACCGGATCCGTTTGAGCATCTGCTTTTTCCCATAATGCATCTAGATCCGGATTGCTGTAACCGGTTAAATTATAGGGCGAATCTGTTTGGAAATAGGATTTATAGCTGTCTGGATTCGGGTTTGAAGGATAGCTGTACAAGCAGACATCAAACTCATTGTTTGATGGATCGTATAACTTGGCTTCAAATTCATCTCTATAAAGCGGTACAAGCTGCAGGTCAACACCCATCGCTTTAAAACTTTCCTGAAGGGCAACAGCAACTCGTTCCTGCGGCTCCCCTGGATCTAAAATAAATCCGAATTTGATGACTTCTTCTGGATGGTCTAAAGAAAATCGAAGCAGTGTATTTCTAGCTTCCTGAGTGTTATTGTCAGCAAAGGGCGAATCGTTCAGACGATAAGGATTGTCTTCGCTGAAAATCGAATTAGCAGGAGTTACATGAAGGGAGCTTCCAAAATTCCCTTTGATACTATCCACATTCATTGCTTGAAGAAAAGCGTCTTTTATCTCCGGATGCTTTCCAAAAAGACCGGCTTCTTTATATAGAAGATTAACGACTTCTCCTTGAGGGAATTCGTAAATATTATAATCCACCGCAGATAAAGCATTTGCATCGCTGGAATTTATATAACCTACCTGCACATTATAATCGAGCATTTCATACCTTGGAGTAGTTCCGTGGACTGCTACTTTTGCTTCAAGATGGGAGAATTTTGGTTCTTCGCCGAAATATCCATCAAACTTATTAAATTTAAAATAATCTGTAAAAGAAGTTGTATCGTAATAAATATTTTCAAAGGCAAAGGGTCCATTGCCGATAAAGGAATCTTTATTCTTTACCGAAAAGAAAGTGTTTTCGTACTTTGAGTAAATATGAGAGGGTACGATTGTGAGATCTGCAAGATTATAGAGAAAAGACATAGAAGTTCTTGGCAAAGTAATCGTCACGGCTTTTTCGCCGTTTTTTTCAACGGAAACCGGCTCCCCGTCTATTCTAAAGAGATCTTTATGCTTTGTATCCCGATGCTCTATCGTATAATTAATCGAATAGATGATATCGTCGCTTGTAACTGGAGTTCCATCATGCCAAAGGGCATTCTCTTTAAGGGTTAGTTTAAAGACTTTATGATCTTCTTCGATTTCCAGGCTGTTTAAAAGATTCGTTTCGGTAGTATAGTTTAAATTTTGATCGTTCAAATAAAACAATGGCTCATAAAGCAGTTCTATAATCCGGTTGGAAGAATCGGACTCGGAATAGAAAGGATTCATATTGGCAGGATAACCTACTAGACCATATTTAATTGTATCGCCGATTTCTTTCTGCTTTGCAGCTTTGGCGACTAATATTCCTTTTTCAGTATTGAATAGCGCTTCTTTTATCTCTGCAGTCGATGAGGTGGAATCCTTCGCGCAGGAAGAAAGAAAAACACTTATCAAAAGTGTGAAAAAGATAATTTTTTTTCGTTTCATGGGAGCCTCCTGTTCATTTCAATATCTCTATTATGGCAAAAAACCAAAAGCACTGCAAGAGGGGCACTGTTGCTTTTAAAGCCAAAATTTTTTATACTATAACAATAGAGTCCAAAATTAGTAAGGAGGAAAATTATGAATTTTCTAGGCCTGTCTCTGCAGGATTACGGAATACTGATTATAACGATTATTTTATGTGCATTATCCGTTCGTTTATATATCAAAGCGTCAGGAACGTTGTCGCCCGTTAAAATTAGTCCTATATCATTAACGTTTTATTTTTTTCTTGTATTTTCAGTTATCGGCACAACTTTAGTCGCTATGGGGAATGAGTATCATCACATGATGAGATACATGCGCCATGGAGATATTAAAATGCTCGCATGGTTTTTGGTGATGATTTTATTTGTATTATTTCCGGCGATTCAGATACTTCTCAATAAAATCTTTAAATATAAACCAGAATCTTATCAAGAATATACAAAAAAGAAAACAACATTAAGCAAAAATAGAGATGCAGAATTTATTGCAGTATCTCTAGCAGCAGCTATATGTATAGGTGCTGTGGTTTATACGTTCTGGAAGATCGGTATCAGCGATAATCCGCTGTTAAATGCGATCCGAGGAGTGGATTCCGAGCAGCTTGCCTTTTTAAGGAACAAGGTTTCCAATGATTTCCCGGGAAATGAATATATTCGAAATATTTTTGCCGTAGGTCTTACACCGATTATTTCTTATATGGCGTATATATTAATGAGAGAAACAAAGCAGCTGAGATTTATTATTTTATTTGCCCTGCTATTTATCAGCAGCAATCTAATCTCGATTTATGATTTGGAGAAAGCGCCAATTATTATATATTGGGCGACCTTTGTGATTCTTTCTATTATGTACGGCGACAAACTGAAATGGAGATATTTAATCGGCTTAGGTGTAGTTGCAGCTGCAGCCATCGTTGTAATGTATGTGGTTATTGCTGGTTCTTCTCTCGATAAGATCTTCAGTTTTGCAGGACCTATCAACCGTATTATCTTAACAACGCCGATTGCTTTTATTCTGCATCTGGAAGTATTTACCTACAGATCGCTGCTGTTAAATGGAGCGAGTGTTCCAAGCTGGGTGGGAAGGCTGTTTTTTGGAAATACTGACCTGAACAGATCAGGACGAGCAGTTATGGAGGTTGTAAACTTCGACGGTATTCGAAATGGTACTGCAGGCGTCTATAATGGATTGTTTCTAGGAGAGGCCTTTGCAAACTTTGGAATGCTGGGTATTTTTATCGCAATGATTCACGTTCCGATTATGTTTTTTCTGATGAATTTTGTATTTGTAAAATTAAAAAAGACACCGATTACTTTAGCGCTGTTTGCTTATTTTACAGTCAGTTTCCTCTTTACTCTTCACGGAGGATATACAGATTATATATGGAATACGATGTGGGTTTTAGTTGTAATCATTGGTATTATGATGACGGTATTTATAAAATTTCTAGAAAAGATTAATTTCAGAAAGAAAAATGTAGAGTCCAAAGAATCTCCTTATGTTGTAAATGTAGAAAAAGAAGAGACCTTCAAGCCTCTAGATACAAAGAGCGAAGTTTAATCTTGACATTAGAAATAGAATATATTAGAATATGGATAATTCATTCTGAGAAGTGGGAAGTAGTATAAATGGAAACTTCAGAGAGTCGCTGGATGGTGAGAAGCGATGGGGAAATTTATACGAAATAGGACCATGGAGAAGATGCAGCGAGTCTATCGAGCTGTGTCCGTAAGCTTATCGTTAAAGCAAAGGGGATAGTATTATACTATCAATTGGAGTGGTACCGCGGAAATTTTCGTCTCTTTCTTTTTTAAGAAAGGGACTTTTTTTATGATTATTTTAGGAGGAAGAAATGAAAGAAGTAAACAAAGAAAATATCAAGAAGGTTGTATTAGCGTATTCAGGGGGACTAGACACATCTATTATCATCAACTGGCTGAAAGAAAATTATGGATGCGAAGTTATTGCTGTAGTGGGAAATGTAGGACAAGATGATGAGTTAGAGGGTTTAGAGCAAAAAGCGATAGAGTCCGGCGCATCAAAATGCTATATCGAAGATTTAGTAGATGAGTTTGTAGAAGACTTTATTTTCCCTACACTTCAAGCAGGTGCAAAATACGAAGGCAAATACTTGTTAGGAACAGCTTTCGCCAGACCTTTAATCGGAAAAAGACTTGTGGAGATTGCCCATGAAGAAAACGCAGATGCGATTATCCATGGTTGTACAGGTAAAGGAAATGATCAAGTTCGTTTTGAAACAGCTGTAAAAGCATTCGATCCTTATATGCCGATTATTGCACCGTGGAGAACTTGGGAGATCAAATCCCGTGAAGAAGAAATTGAATATGCGAAAAAACATAATATTCCTCTAAATATGACAGAAGAAACATCTTATTCTGAAGACCGAAATATCTGGCATATTTCTCACGAAGGCTTAGAGCTGGAAGAACCGGATACTGAACCAAACTGGGAAAAAGTTATGAAATTAGGGGTAACACCAGAGAATGCTCCAGATGAACCGACTTATATTACTTTAGACTTCGAAAAGGGAATTCCAGTTGCTGTAAACGGCGAAAAAATGAAAGGAGCCGATATCGTAGCTGCCTTAAACAAAGTAGGCGGAGAAAACGGAATCGGAATCGACGACATTATCGAAAACAGACTTGTTGGAATGAAAGTCCGCGGTCTTTACGAAAATGCAGGGGGAGCTATTCTTTACAGAGCCCATGAGTGGCTGGAAAGTCTTACATTGGATAGAGATACAATGCATTATAAAGAAGTAATCGCTGTAGAATTTGCTCAGTTAGTATATAATGGATTATGGTTTACACCTCTTAGAGAAGCATTATCTGCTTTTGTTGAAAAGACACAAGAGCGTGTAACAGGTACGATTAAAATCAAACTATATAAAGGAAATATCATTAACGCAGGTATGACATCCGACTATACATTGTATAATGAAGAGTTTGCTACATTTGGCGAAGATGGAGTATACGATCAAACAGATTCTCAAGGATTTGTAAACTTATACGCATTGCCGATTAAAGTTCAGGCAATGATGGACGCAGAACGAGAAAACAACTAGAAGAGGTGCTTATATGAAGCTTTGGGGCGGACGATTTAATAAAGAACTGGATAAAATTGCAAATGATTTTAATTCTTCAATCGCTGTGGACGGAAGAATGTACCGCGAAGATATTACAGGCTCTATTGCCCACGCCACAATGCTTTGTGAAGCTGGGATTATAACGGAAAAAGATTTTCAAAAAATAAAGGAAGGACTAGAGGCGATCTTAGAGGACATTGAAAGCGGGAAACTCGAAATCGATTTAGAAGCAGAGGATATTCATATGTTTGTAGAGCAGGAGCTGACAAACCGTATCGGAAATCCAGGAAAAAAACTTCATACTGCAAGAAGCCGAAACGATCAGGTGGCGGTAGACTTAAGGCTTCATTTGAGAAATGAAATCGGAAAGATTATGGAAGCTCTTATAGAGCTCAACAAGACGCTGATACAGCTTGCCGCTGAAAATATGGATTCTGTTATACCCGGCTATACCCATCTTCAAGTGGCTCAGCCTGTAACCTTTGCCCATCATATTATGGCCTATGTTCAAATGTTTACCAGAGATATCACAAGACTTTTGGACTGCCGAAGCCGTTTAAATGAAAATCCTTTGGGAAGCGGTGCTTTAGCAACAACAACATATCCTATCAATAGAGAACGCACTGCAGAGCTTCTAGGATTTGATCGTCCGACAAAAAACAGCTTAGACTCTGTGTCCGACAGGGATTTTGTGTTAGAACTTCACTTCTGTATTTCTACGGCGATGATGCATTTTTCTAGGTTAAGTGAAGAAGTGATTCTCTGGTCATCTCAAGAATTTAAGTTTATAGATTTGGATGATGCTTACTCGACAGGTTCTTCCATTATGCCTCAAAAGAAAAATCCGGATATGGCAGAACTTGCCAGAGGAAAAACAGGAAGAGTTTATGGAAATCTCTTAGGTGCTCTTACAATGATGAAAGGTCTTCCGCTAGCTTATAATAAAGATCTTCAAGAGGACAAGGAAGGGATATTTGACAGCGTTGAT
>JAAZME010000267.1 GCA_012798975.1 Gallicola sp. | reverse complement strand
CTGCTTATTCTATATCCGCCCCAAGAGCTGTCTTTCTGCCATTGTTTTCCTTGAATATTGTACGTAGACTGAGGCGTAATGACTCCTTCGTTAAGTCCCACAATGGCTGTTAAAGCTTTAAAGGTAGATCCGGGAGAATAGGTATATTGATATTTGCTGAGAAGGGGCATTTTAGGATCTTCGCTGATCTTTTTATATTCTTCCTGCCCGATACCATTCATAAACTCATAAGGGTTAAAAGAAGGTGCGCTGGCAAGGGCTAAGATATCGCCGCTTTGAGGATTTATCGCAGCCCCTGCAGCATCATCATTTCCAAGCTGTTCGTAAACGGCTCTTTGTGCCTTGCTGTCAAGAGTTGTAGTAATATCTTCGCCGTCTTTTCCTTCTGTTTCGATTAAAGTTTTAATCTCTTCGCCGCCTCTGTCTGCAATATAAATTTTAATGCCGTTTGTATTATGAAGTTTGTTGTCATAGAGATTCTCAAGTCCTCGTTTTCCGATTAAATCCGTATCTTGATAACCCTTGAATTTTTCATCTTCTAATTCTTCCGCGGTAATTCTCCCTAAATAGCCGATTACATGAGCTGCCGCCTCTTCCAAAGGATAAGTACGCATAAAATCTTTTTGATATGACAAATTGTTTGCTGCAAGCTGGTCTAAAACTTCCTGACGGAAACTTTGTCTTTGTATCAAAGGAATAAGCTGCCCTTCGCCGTAATTGGCATTCTCTATTTTTTCTTTTACCGCTTCTTCTGTCATGCCTAGAAGTCTAGCAGCTTCTGATATGTTTTCAGGAGTAAAAGAACCTGCTACTGCTCCTACAACGATTCCTTCTGCATCCTGGGCGAGAGGCTCTCCGTTACGATCAAAAATGGATCCTCTTCTCATCTCTTTTGTCTGTATCCGAATGACACTGTTTTCATCCATCCCCGGAATCATAACTCCCGGATTCCAATCCAATTTCCATTCTCCGGCTTCTTTATCATATGTAAACTGATATTTACCGTCGTTTGAGATCGGACCGTATTTTGTTTCCAGATCTACTTTCGCATCGACTACTCTTGTATCTCCGGAGCTTTCCTCTTTATTTGTTTCTATTTCTTCCACATTCACTGCAGTTACTCCTAAATCGGAATAGATTTTCTTTTGTCTGTCTACGACTTGTTCTTTCGGATATTTTTCCAATGCTTCTGGTGATAGATGGGTGTAGACGGCTTCTGCGTCCATTTTCCCGATCGCCTCTATTGTTTCATCAACGCCTTTATCTCCTCTGCACGATGTTAATGCCAATATCGCAAAAAGAAGGAGTGCGCTCCATTTCCATTTTTTCATTATCCTAACCTCTACTTTCCTGCAAATTCATTAAATATAATTCCATGGATTGATATAAGATAAATTCGCTGCCCCAAATAATAAAATAATTAGAATCGGCAATATCATAAATAGTATGATAAAGCGTCCTCTGTACTTTCTTCCAAATCTTTTAAGGATACCCCGATCATAGATGACGTTGTCTAAAACAGCTGTCACAACTGATTTTACAAAAAGGATCGCCCCTATTATCAATGCGGCAAAAATAACAACTGCTGTCTGCCGATTATAAATTCCGATAAAGAAAATAGCAGCAAGTGTTCCTGAAAAAGGTATCAGCATATACTTTATTAATACAGCTTTTAAAAGATGTCTTTGTCCTTTTCCTAAAAAGACACCTGTCTTTTTCGATGCTTTGCGATAACAAAGCGGATGAATCACTAGAACTGCGGCTCCTAAAAATACTGTTATAATCAATGAGAGCTGGCGGTCTCCTCCTGTGTAAGACATAAAGGGAAGGACCGATAACGTAAATATAAGCTGCCCGAAAAACAAAAGATATAAAGGAACGCTCAAAAGCCCCTTCCCTTTGGAAGGTTTTGGCACGTCATGTTCGGGATAGTATTTTATCTTAGGCTCTTTTTCATACTCCTTGTCTGCAATATACGGATTGTCGATTTTTTCTTCTTCGATAAATTTTTCCGAATTTAAGTCTTTTTCTTTCTTTTTCTTTTTCCAAGGAAATACAAATGCCGGTTTTGCTTTTGGCACCGCTTCTTTGGCCTTTGGATAGTCTTCTGCTGTACTTCTTTTGATACGAAGAACTTCCCCTGTATCCTTTTTGGTCTCATAAGGATCTACTTCATAAATCGGATCTTCTGTACGGATAGGCGACATTTCGGAAGTATCTTCCAAGCTTTCCTTTTCTTCCCTTCGAAGTATCCGAGTATGATTTAAATCTTCTTTCTCTATATTTTTTTCATTTGCGGAATTTTGATTGGTTCCGCATTTTGTGCAGAACTTTGTCCCCTCCGGTAAAAATTCTCCGCATTTTATACATTTCATTATATTATGCCTCCTCAGGTCAATGGCTGTTTAGCTCTATTCTACACCCTTTAGGAATAAGATAAAAGATTATAAGAGTTACGATTTTCTTACAAACCATCGCAGAGTTTTATAAACATTTAATTCCAGTTATTCAAAGAATACAGGAACTTCTAGTGAAGCTCCTGTGTTAAAATTTTTTTCTCTGCTATTGTATGCTAATCATCATCACGATCATCGTCATCTCGGTCATCACGATCGTCCCGATCGTCATCTCGGTCGTCATCGCTGTCTCGGTCATTCTCATTTCTGTCCCGATTATCATCGATATTATCCCTTTGTATTTCTCTTTCTTCCGCATTCGATGGTGCTGCTTCTTCCCGATTATTTCCGCAAGCTGTTAAGACGAATACAAGCATCAACAATAAAATACCGAATTTTTTGATTAATTTTTTCATAATTTTCCACCCCCGTATTCTATAATTACCCCTTGAATATTAAAACTACACTATATCTGTTTTCCTCTTTTTTCTTCGTTGTGTTATTAGTTAACTTTAATTTGTTTTGTATCGTTTTAGTCTGTTTAAATTGTTTTATCTATTATAATAAACAGTATTAATGATACAGAAGATTTTTATCAAAATCAGCGCAAGAAATCAGATTAAAGGGACTATTGTAAGTATTCAAGAAGGAGTGGTAAATGGTATTGTAACTGTAGATATCGGAAATGGAAAGGAAATTACTTCTACTATTTCTATGAACTCTATACAAGAACTAGGCCTTGAAAAGAGAAAAGAAGCCTACGCCGTTATTAAAGCAGCTGCAGTAATGATCGGTATAGAAGACTAGGGGAAAAGATAGGAAACAGCTTATCGTCTCTAGGAAATAAGGAAGATCAGCTTTTTCACTATTGCTCGAATATTTCCTTAGCCTTTAACGATAAAAAGATTCTCGAGAATTCTCTCAAGAATCTTTTT
>JAAZME010000062.1 GCA_012798975.1 Gallicola sp. | reverse complement strand
TCTGAATTTAATGCTTCCATTACTTTTTTGATTTCTGGTTTGTCTGCATCTTCCGTTCTTGCAACGACAATATTAGCATATGGACTGTCTGTTGCTTCGATGGCTAAACTGTCGTTTAGAGGGTTTAAGTTTACTCCTAAAGCGTAGTTAGAGTTGATAACTGCAAGCCCTGCTTCTTGATAGGTAGAAGGGATAGAAGCGGCTTCCATCGCTGTGAATTTTAAATTCTTATTGTTTTCTACGATATTGGCTTCTGTAGCAGCTAGGTTCGTGTTATCGTCTAATTTAATAAGTCCTTCTTTTTCCAATAGAAGAAGAGCTCTTCCTCCGTTTGTAGCGTCGTTTGGAATGATCACTTCATCTCCGTCTTGTACTTCAGACAAAGATTTGTATTTTGCAGAATAGACTCCGATAGGCTCTAAGTGGACAGCGCCGATTTTTACAAGATTTGTAATATTGTTTTCTTTTACGAAATTATCGAAATATGGTTCATGCTGGAAGAAGTTTAGATCTACTTCTTTGTCGGATGTAGCAGTGTTTGGGATTACATAATCATCGAATTCTACGATTTCTAATGTGATTCCTTCAGCGGCTAAATCTTCTTTAACCTGCTCTACAATAGCTGCGTGAGGTTCTGGAGATACGGCGATTTTTACAGTCTTTGCCTCTCCAGCAGGTGCTTCTTGCTCTGTATTTGTAGCGGCTTGTTCATTGTTTGTTCCGCCGCAGGACGCTAAGAAAAATACAGATAATGCCATTAATAAACTAAATAAAACTTTTTTCTTCATAGTTCTCCTCCTATTTTTTATTGATGCTTGTGGATATTTTTGTTCCGATCCACTGCATCAGCTGTACTATGATAACGATGACCAATACGGCAATCCATAGGACAAATTCTTCTCGGCGGTAGTAGCCGTATCGAATTGCCAGATTACCCAATCCTCCGCCGCCGATAGTGCCGGCCATAGCGGAATATCCCACCAGCATGATCATCAGATTGGTGACATGTGCGATAATTCCCGGCATAGATTCGGGAATTAATACTTTTCTTACAATTTCTCCGTTTGTAGAGCCCATAGACTTTGCAGCGTCGATCAGCCCTTTCGGAACATTTGTAAATTCCTGTTCGAAAAGCCTTGTTATAAATGGAAAGGCTGAAATTGTCAGAGGAACAATAGCTGCTGTCGTTCCGATTTTTGTTCCCACAAGAAGACTCGACAATGGAAGAACGACGATCATTAAGATGATAAAAGGAAAAGATCTTAAGATATTAATGATCACATCCAGTACTCTGTAAAGTCCTGAAATAGGGTTCAGTCCGTCTTCTCGAATAACAAAAAGAAGTATAGCTAAAGGAAGACCGATCACTACAGCGAGAAGGGCGGATAAAACGACCATATACAATGTCTCTAATGTTGAGGGAAGGACAAGGTCCATTATTGCGTCGAAACTCATGCGATCACCTCCACTTGTACATTATCGTCTTGCAGCGTTTTTAAAACATCCTGATTTTGTTCTGAAGTTCCTTGAAGCTCTATAATCAGATAGCCGGTTCCGGCTTTATTGAGCTGCTGTACGCTTCCTGCAATGATATTTACTTCTACGCCTTTGTCTAAAATAATATGGGAGAGAAGAGGTTTGTTGTAATTTGTCTTGTCGAAGCGAAGACGCACTACAAGGCCTTCATAATCCCCTTGGAGAATCTCGTCTCCCAGAGGTTTTCCCTGAAGTCTTTCGATAAATGCTTTTGTACGGTCCTTTTTCGGACGGGCAAAGAGTTCCTCTACAGTATTTTCTTCGATAATCAAACCATCTTCCATAACAGCGATCCGGTCGCAGATTTCCTTGGCAACTTCCATTTGATGGGTAATCAAAATAATCGTCGTGCCGAAGGTTTTTACGGTTCGCTGCAATAGATCCATAACAGCTTTTGTGTTTTCAGGATCTAGAGCGGATGTTCCTTCATCGCTTAAAAGAATCTGAGGATTTGTCGCCAAAGCTCTTGCAATAGCCACTCTTTGTTTTTGCCCTCCTGAAATTTCAGCAGGATAGGAATTCTTTTTATCGGATAAACCGACAAATTCCAAGAGTTCATCGACTCTTTTTCCGATATCTTCTTTTTTCATTTTTGAAATTTCCAATGGATAGGCGATGTTTTGAGAGACTGTTTTTTGTGCGAAAAGATTAAAATTTTGGAAGATCATTCCCATATCTTTGCGCATATCCAGAAGTTCTTTCTTTTTCAAAGAGGTAATCTCTACATCGTCGATATAGATTTTTCCCGAAGTCGGCTCTTCTAAACGGTTTAAGCAACGGACAAGGGTTGATTTTCCGGCACCGGACAAACCGATAATGCCGTAGATTTCTCCTTGCTCCACTTCAAAGGACACATCTTTTATAGCGTGAAATTCGCTGTCTTTTCCTGTAGAAAAGGTCTTTTTCAGATGTTCTACTTTTATCACATAATCACTTCACTTTCTTGTATAGAATAAGATAAACATATAGTTTAAGTATAAACGAAAATGTAGAATTATGCACCCCGAGAACATAACCTATATAATAGATAGGAGTATATCATATTGTTAAAGATTTGAAAATCCTTTTCAAATCTTTAAGGCGGGATCCCTGACGGGACCCAGGCAGGATCCCTGCAGGACCTAGGCTTTAGGCGGCACACCTGCGGTGGACAGAGTAACAGATAGGAAAAAATAGAAAAAGATAGGGAATAGGTTATAGGGATTAGGAAATAGGGAAAGTGGAAAATGCAAAGCATTTTCTTTATATAAAAAGGTGTTGTTAGATGCACCACTGCTCCTAAGCGTTGGGGGGTAAAAGGAGGGGTATTGTATAGGAGCTATATAAAGTTAATCCTATTCAAAGAGCATAGAATTTTTCCAGAAATACGGCAGGGAATGTTTGGGTAATAATAAAGAGTAAAGATGGTTTATAGATATTAGGGGTAAAAGGATTAAATGCTGGAGGTTGGGATGAATCGAAGAACACAATATATCTATTTTTTTACAGGGATTTTTCTGCTGGCACTGGGGGCGGCTCTTTCTACTAAAGCGGGAATTGGAACGACTCCTATGGCGGTTCTGCCTGTAGTTGGCAGTATGATAACAAATTTTACCGTGGGGCAGCTTTCTGCAGCGATGAATCTTTCTTTTGTGTTTTTTCAGTGGCTGATTCTTCGTTCCCGTTTTACAAGATCGATGCTGGTTCAAATACCCTTGTCCTTTATCTTCGGATTTTTTATCGATTTCTGGCTGTCT
>JAAZME010000067.1 GCA_012798975.1 Gallicola sp. | reverse complement strand
ATTTGGACCAATAGATAAAGAGCACTGAGTCCTAAATAAAACAAAAGCTGTTCTTCCCCTTTTTCCATAGCACTGTTTACAAGACCGGATAGTATAAAAGCTAAACTGATTTGAAGGAAAGATTCCATCAGTGTTAAAAACAAGGTAAATAACAGCAGATATTTTTCTATTAATATATATTTTTTCATAATATCCTCAATTAAAATCGATTCTTTTGAAATATCTTTTATTCGCCAAATACATCGGTATATTATAGATCAGCCAGACAGCTATCGAAATGATTAACGTATACAGCAGACTGTTTCCTCCAAAATCCATCACTTCTCTAAACCCTGCAGGAGTCAAATGTTTTGCCCATGCAATAGAAGGCGTAGTTTTAATAAATATATACAAAAACAAGGTTCCAAAAATAGATACTCCAGCAGGAAAACGCAAAGATAAACTAAAACCGATATGGATATAAAACAGAAAACCGATCAAGATTTGAAAACTATCGTAGATCAGCGGAAGTATTTCTCCCTTTCCTCTGGAAAAAGTACCTGTAGCAAGATCTGCTCCTTGAAATAAAAAATAATAGGCGATCGCACTTCCGGCAATATAAAGCAGAATAAAAAGAAAATACACAATATACACCGAAAAATATTTTCCTTTAAGGATCTTTTCTCTAGGTATATCTTTATATAAATAGATTTGCTTTTCTTCTATTTCCTGATATAAGGATACAGAAGACATATAAATCAGGATGATAAGCGGTACAAGGACACCGCTTTGTACGAAAAGCTGCAGATTGATAAAGCCCAATACACTAAGCTTACCTTCATAATTCATAATACTCGGATTTATTCGTATCACTGCCGAAAATAAGATCGGCCACAAAGACAAGAGCATTAAGAGTCCAGTATCCTTTCTCTTTAATACTTTTCCCAGTTCTTCCATGAAAAATTCCATACTTTCCTCCTACAACACTTTTATCATCATAAAAATCGGAATTTTATTATAGTTATATCTTTTCATTTTTCACCTCAATTAAATTCAGCCTTTTTAAAATAGTTTCTGTTTATCCTATAAAGAGGAATATTATATAGAAGCCATATTGAAATAGACAAGAGCAGTACTATTCTCATATCTGCTATGGGAAAGTCTAAAATATCTGTATATCCAAAAGGAGTAAAGTATTTTATATTGCCAAAAAAACCTATAATATTTTGAATTCCATAAAGAATCAAGGCTATAAAAATCGTAACTCCTGTAGAATATCTCAAAGATAAACTTATTCCTACATGAATAAAAAAGAGTATCAGCATCAAAATCTGAAAGCAGTCAAATAGTATCGACCCTATATTCTCCGGCAAAGCTGAAAAACTATTTACTGCATTTTCCGCCCCTGCATAAATCGTAAAGAAAAAGAAAAAGCAGCTTAGAATATAAAAAATCAAAAAGATAAAATATGTACCGTATACAGAAAAATATTTCGAATGCAGAATCTGTGTTCTCGGAATATCTTTATAGAGATAGATCTGCTTTTCTTTTATTTCTTTATAAAAGGTCATCGAAGCAACCACAATAATAATCAATATCGGAAGAAATATAATCTGCTGAAAAACCATCTGTCCGTACAAAAACTCCAATGCCCCTACTTGAATTCCTTCCAAGATAAAAAACCCGCTTTGGCTTCGAATCCCGACGCTGACTAAAGCCGGCCACAACACTAAAAGCATTAGAAGCATCGCGTCCTTTCGTTTAAGTGTTTTCTTCAATTCTTCTATTGAAAGTTCCATATTATTCTCCTAAAAAAATTTCTCCAAAGTTGATTTTTTTGTATCGACGGACATAATCTTATATTCTTTAGACAATGTTTCCATAAGAAGACTGAGATCTTCTCCTTGAACCGCTGTTGTAATAGTCCTTCCAGAAACTCTTCCTTTAAAACTTTCTGTCGGTGTGTATTCCCGATCCAGCTCTATTGTAATTTCGGGGCTATCATTTGGCACACCATCGAAGACGATAACACCTTTTTGAATAACAAGAACCCTTTCGCATACTGCACTTAATTCATGCAGCTGATGACTGGAGACAAGGGCTGCTATCTGATCTTCTTTCACTCTTTGATGAAGGATTTTAATCAGATCCTTCATTCCGTTGGGATCAAGTCCTACAAAGGGCTCGTCTAGTATAAGCATCTTCGGTTTTCCTGACAAAGCCAAAGCAAGGCCCAGCCTCTGTTTCATACCGAAGGAAAAACTCTTCACTTTTTTGTCTCTGCTTTTTAAAAGCCCCACCATCTCTAGATGTTCTTCTATCGAAGGAAGAAATTCCTTTTTCCCATGAATTTTTAGATAGTATTCCATGTTTTCATAAGCGCTGAGTTGTGGAAAAAATACAGGTTCCAGCAAAATCCCCACGTCTTTGAGCAGATAATCTTTTGAGTAAAGATCTTCTCCATTGATCTTTACAGTTCCCTCCGTAGGGGAAATAAATTTGCACATGGTCTTCATTAAGGTAGACTTCTCCGCCCCGTTTGCACCGATAAGCCCGGCCATCTCGCCTCTTTTTAAAGTAAAATCAGCTTGTTTTAGCGAAAACTCCTCTGCTTTTTTATATTTTTTACTCAAATTTATAACTTCGATCATGACTCGAACTTCCTTTCCTAAACAATTTATCCGCTATAAAGAGCACTGCTATCTGTGTAAGGAACAGTGTAATAATTTGGGACGGATCTACGATACTCTCCGAAACTTGTATAATGAGATCCCCAGAAGAACGGTTGGTCTGCTCGATTAATACATCCCATTTTCCGCTTCTCTCTAAAAGACTGCCGGATACTGTATAGGCTATTGTGGTAAGCAGCGGAAAGATCCATAAACCTTTTTTCAGGGTATTCTTTTTGTAAAGGATGATATTATAAACTGCCGGAATCACAATAAGCATCATCAGCAAAAAGAATATATTTACATTTGGGGTTATAAGATAAGCTAAACCATAGTTTATCCCATTCAACACTGCAGCTATTACTATTGTCATGTTCTCCTCCTATCCTATCGTCGCAAAAATATTGTAAATCCAATGGGCCACCATGGCGCCTTTAACATTGAAAAAGATTCGTATCATCCCAAGCACCATACCTATGGGAAATCGCACAAAAAGATTCGATAAAAACGTTTCGTTAATATGAAGCAGCAGTGCAAAAATCAGTGATGTCAGGATCAAAGCATAAACACTTCCTATCTTTTCATTCAGATAATCATAATGCAGTTTTCGAAACAGATATTCTTCTCCAATCCCAATCGCTAAAAAATGAATAGTCATCGAATAATCCGTAAACTGTAGAAGAAATATAAACAACAGTATAAATCCTGCTGCAGTTCTCCATCCAACCTCTACTCTTCTTTCAAAATTCAGCAGTCTTTTATAAATAAGCTTAGGCACTAGAACAAAGGAAAAAAGAATAGAAAGAGCTAATATACTTGCTGATACAGGCTCCGGCAGAAACCCTCCAGTCATAGCTGCCGCCAATGCAGAAAGATTTAAAGACACCGCTGCTGCAATAGTAATCACAATAATCCAAATAATAGAATTAAGTATGTCTTTCATTTCCTCTGTTGTCTTTTTGAGTTTTGTATTGTTGAGTTCCACGCCTCCTCCTTTATGCTTTGCTTGAGAATATAATCTCTGCCTT
>JAAZME010000133.1 GCA_012798975.1 Gallicola sp. | reverse complement strand
GCGATTTCGAAAGTTACGAAAAAATCAGTAATTTCATTAGGAATTGCACTTGCAGCAGGACTTGTTATTACTCATACAATGATTCCTCCTACACCAGGACCTCTTGGAGTAGCTGGTATCTATGGTGTAGATGTTGGTACATTTATTTTATATGCATTCGTATTAGCCATACCTATGACGATTGCTTGTATGATATATGCTCGAAAAGTGGGGAAAAAGATTTATCAGCTTCCAAATGATGATAATACTGGTTATATTAGACCTGCATATGAAGAGCCGAATTATGATGAAGTTCATAATATGGATATGGAAAACGTACCTTCAACGATAGAATCTTTTGGACCGTTAGTACTTCCAATTATTCTAATTCTATTAAACACAGTTACAGATGCTATGAAACTAGAAGGTGGTGTATGGGAGGTTCTTCAATTTTTAGGTGATCCTATTGTAGCTGTAGGTCTAGGATTATTATTGGCCATCTTTACTTTAGGGAGAAGGCTAACTAAAGATGAAATACTCTTTGAGATGGAAAAAGGAATGAAATCTGCTGGTATTATTCTACTTGTAACAGGAGGTGGTGGTGCCTTTGGTCAAGTAATTAAGGACAGTGGGCTTGGTGTTTATATTGCTAATATGATTGCAGAGACGCCGATTCCAATTATTATACTACCTTTCATTATAGCTACGGCAATGCGTTTCATACAAGGATCTGGAACTGTGGCAATGATGACAGCAGCATCCATAACAGCGCCTATTATCGTAGCTAGTGGAGAGAACCCTATTCTAGGAGCGTTTGCTTGTTGTATAGGATCATTATTCTTCTCTTATTTTAACGATAGTTATTTTTGGGTTGTAAATAATACACTAGGTATTAAAAATGTTAAAGAGCAGATTCGAGTATGGTCTTTAACGTCAACAATCGCTTGGGCAGTAGGATTTGTTGAGTTAATAGTTTTATCAATCATATTTTAACGATAGTAGATTTAAAATCACCGTAAAGCACTACGGTGATTTTTGTATTCATTAGAAAAAGTAATACTGTTATAGTAATTATAGATGGTGGGTTATAAAAATTGTATATAGTGGTTATGTAATTTTTTCAGATATAATAGTATAGGATTATCACTATCTTTTACTATATTTTGACCCTGTTTTTATTCCTGATATAATGGAATTGTTGGATAGAAAGTATAAAACAAAGGAGATGCAGATGAAGTTTTTTATAGATACGGCAAATGTTAATGAAATCAAAGAGGTAGCTTCTTGGGGAATATTGGACGGTGTAACGACAAATCCTTCTCTTATTGTAAAAGAGGGCAGAGATTTTCATGAGGTAGTTCAAGAAATTACTGAGATTGTGAATGGACCTATTTCCGCAGAGGTAGTAAGCGAAGATGCGGAAGGGATGCTTGAAGAAGCGAAAGAACTTACGAAGATTCACGATAATATCGTAATCAAACTTCCAATGACAAAAGAAGGCTTAAAGGCTTGTTCACAGCTTTCAAAAGACGGTGTTCACACGAATGTAACATTAGTTTTTTCGGCAACTCAAGCGTTAATGGCTGCAAAAGCAGGAGCTTCTTATGTGAGTCCTTTCCTTGGAAGACTAGATGATATTAGTACAGATGGAATCACTTTAATAGAAGATATCGTAAAAATCTTCAAAAATTATGATATTCATACGGAAATCATCGCAGCGTCTGTCCGCCATCCTCTTCATGTGTTAAATATTGCAAAAGCGGGAGCGGATATCAGCACTATTCCTTACAAAGTGTATGAGCAAATGGTAAAACATCCTTTAACAGACAGCGGAATAGAAAAATTCTTAAAAGACTGGGAAAGTGTTAAATAATTTTTGCGGGAGAAAGGGGCCTGACAATTTCTTTTCCTTCAATTAAAAAGAACAGAAGATTTAATGGAAAGGAAGGTTGACATGACAATAGCAGTAATCGGAAGTATTTTTATGGAATATACCTATAATATTCCAAGAATCCCATTGGCAAGCGAGGTTTTAACGGCTAAATCTATGCTTTCGAGAGAAGGCGGGAGAGGTCAAAATCAAGCGGTTACCATGGCGAAACTAGAGGGCGATATTAAAATGATCGGAATGGTCGGAGAGGATGAAGGCGGCGAGATCTGTCTGAACTCGATGAAACGCTATGGGATAGATACATCTGGAGTATTTATAAAAGGCGAAGTAAGAACAGGAGAAAAAATCATCTATATCGATGATAACGGCGAAACAAACAGTGTGGTTTATCCTGGAGCAACAAGATCCATTACCGTAGAGGATCTGCCCAAAATCTATGAACTTTTGGAAGGTGTCGATGCAGTATTGCTGCAGTTCGAACTGCCTTTTGAGGTGATTTTACCGATTCTTAAACACTGCCACGAACAGAATATTCAAACCTTTGTAAATCCGGCACCGGCAAGCCAGGATTTCGATGCATCCTATCTAAAGTATGTGGATTATTTAATTCCAAACGAAATCGAACTGTTTTTTACAGTTCATAACGAGATAAAAACACATAAGATCGAGGAAGCCTGCAAAAAAATTGATGAGCTGGGCTGCCACAATATAATCGTAACTTTAGGTCAAGAAGGTTCAATCTATTATAACGGAGAAGAATTTACAAAGATTCCAGCAGAAGAAGTAGCAGGAAAAGACGGGAAATGTGTAGGAGACAGCTTTGTGGGGACATTTGTTATTGGAATTACGACTGGCATGGAAACGATAGAAGCTATAAAATATGCAACAAAAGCTGCTGCAATTACCTTAAGCAACAAGGGCGGATACAGTGCGTTGCCCTATAAAAAAGATATTGAAAAATAATTGAGATGGGGAGCATCGAAATCTAGATGCTCTCCTTCTATTAAAAAAACAGAAGAAGTTTATCAGAGGAGAAGAACATGAATATTAAATTATTGAAAAAACTAGGTCTTGCACTTATTTGTGTAATTACTTTGGCTTCATGCCAGACAAATCAAACTCCTGTAAAGGAAGAAACAAAGAAAGAAGAAACCGCAGTTCCTGTAGGTCAAGAAGGAAGAATAGAGTTTATCCTTATGAATGGAGATGAAGAAGTTTCCCGTAAGGAACTTGATTTTAAGACAGGTGAAAAACTAGGAGCAGTTATGGAAGAAAATATGGAAGTGGTAAAAGACGACTCCGGTTTTATAACAGCGATCGATGGGATTTCACAAAATCCGGAAGAAAATAAATGGTGGACCTATACGGCAAATGGAGAAATGGTCAATGTTGGCGCTTACGATTATGATATAAAACCAGGGGATCGTATTGTCTTTACTTTAAGCGTGTATGAGGCAGAATAATTATTCGGTTAGAAAGCTTACCTTTCTTGCATTGACTGCTGCTGCAGCCATTGTGGGAAGGACGCTTTTTATTTCTATTCCAAATGTTCAGCCTGTTACAGATATTGTTCTGGTAATGACTCTTTATTTAGGTCTGTGGGAAGGATTTTCTGTAGCGATGGTTACGATTATGATTACAAATCTTTATATGGGGATGGGAATATGGACTGTTTTTCAGATTATAACTTATGGAGTTATCGTTTTAATCACATGGCTTTTTAGAAGGTTGTTAAAAAAAGCATTTATTTTACAGATAGTACACAGTGTTTTAGCGGGGATTCTCTATGGGTTTATTATTTCCCTTCTTCAAGCTGTTTCCTTTATGGGGATGGACCGTTTTCTGCCCTACTATGCAGCGGGGATTTATTTTGATCTGCTCCATGGAATAGGAAACGGGATATTGTATATCATCTTTGTACCTGTTTTTATAAAGCTGATAAGAAAATATGATATGGAAAAGTAGACGGCGAAAGCCGTTTTTTCTTTTGCAGATTTCGTAAGGAAAAAGAATTTTCAACGGGAGAAATTTTGTCCTATACTGTTCTTTGATATAATAGACAGGAAGAGGTGAAAAGGAGGTTTTTATGACACAGGAAATAAGCTATCTGCAATTGTTTCTGCTCTTTTTTAAGATCAACGCAGTAACATTCGGAGGCGGCTACACCATTGTGCCGGTGGTGCGGGATGAATTTGCAGTAAAGAGATCCTTAATCGATGATGATACGATGCTTAATATTATAGCATTGGCCCAGACAGGTCCGGGTGCGATGGCCATAAGTACTTCTCTTTTAACAGGTTACAAATTAAAAGGTGTGCCTGGGGCTGTTGTTTCTTTAACTGCATCTGTACTGCCCTGCTTGATAATTATTACAGCGATTTCTTTTTTTTATCAAAGTTTCAGCGAAAATTTTTGGGTGAAATCTGCTTTATTGGGAATGAGCGGAATTATTAGTGCGGTGCTTCTGGTCACTACTGTTAATCTGGGGAGGAGCGCTTTGAAAACCACACCAGTTTTTTCTGTCATTATGATGGTGATGTCTTTTACGGCATCTTACTTTTTGGGAATACATACAGCACTGATCATTTTATTTTTAGGATTCTCCGGGCTGACATTTTTTTCGATAAGAAAAGAGGAGGAGAATAGATGAATCCGCTTTTGCATTTATATATTGCTTTTCTGCAAGTAGGGGCTTTTGCTTTTGGAGGCGGCTATGCTATTTTACCTATGATACAAAAGGTTATAGTGGAGCAGTACGGCTGGCTTAGTCTTCAAGAGATGACAGATATTATTTCTATTTCTCAGATGACTCCAGGCCCGATTTCCATAAACTCAGCTACATTTGTAGGGACAAAATTAGCAGGGTTTCCTGGAGCTGTGATAGCCACCGCAGGAAGTGTTACACCGCAATTTATATTAATGATGATACTGGGACACTTTTATTTTAGCGATCGAAAATTCTATTTTATGGATAAGATTTTAAAAGGAATAAAACCGGGCATTGTGGGGCTGATCTTTATCGCAGCTTTGTCTATGACTCAGGAATCGTTATTTAAAGAAGGAATGATTGCAGCAAATCAACTAAATCTTACAGCGCTGATCTGCTTTTTTATAGGTCTCGTTCTTTATGTGAAAAAAGTGGATCTAATAAAACTGATTGCTTTGGGAGCGGGGCTTGGGATGGTGCTGAGTTTGATTTTATAACAGAAAGGATGCTATTTGAAAATAATTGAATTACTTTTATTAAGTATTGCTCTTGCTTTTGGTGGAGGAGATCCGGGAGCTGAAGTTCCGGAAAGGACTGTACCGGAAGCCGTTGAAATGGATAATAGACAGAAGGGGGAAATCCTCCGTGTCGTCGATGGAGATACTTATGAGATATTTATAGACAAAAAAGAAAAAGTTCGTCTGATCGGAGTGGATACGCCTGAATCTGTGGCGCCGCAAAAAGAGCGAAACGTGAAAGAAGGAAAAACCGCTTCTGATTTTGCAAAGGAACTTTTAGAAGGAAGAGTTGTAGAGATAGAATACGATGTTCAAGAAAGAGACCGATACGGCAGAGTTTTGGCTTATCTTTATTTAGATGGAAAAATGGTGAATGAATATCTTTTAGAAGAAGGTATGGCTCAAATAGCCACCTA
This sequence comes from Gallicola sp., assembly GCA_012798975.1. Lineage (GTDB taxonomy): Bacteria > Bacillota > Clostridia > Tissierellales > Peptoniphilaceae > JBQKLI01. The sequence continues at coordinate 1,244 of JAAZME010000133.1, read as the reverse complement.
TCCTCCAAATATCAAATACGCTGACCGCTTTCAAGAGATCGAGGCAGCAGCTCGGGAATCGGGAAAGGGATTTTGGCAGGAAGGTTTTACTAGGAAAAAAGCTGAAAAAGAAGAAAAAGACAAGAAGTCTGCCGGTCTTATTAAAGGAAATATTAATAGTAAAGGCGAAAAGATTTATCACATGCCCCATCAAAGAGACTACAATAGAACAAAGATCGATGAGAATAAAGGAGAACAATGGTTTATCTCCGAGAATGAAGCGAAGAAAGCCGGATTTCGCAAAGCGGCACAATAGGAGGATTTTATGAAAGCGTTGCTGAGTGTTACAGATAAAAGAGGGATTGAAGAGTTTGCCAAAGGACTAGAGGCATTAGGATATGAAATTCTCTCCACTGGGGGAACTCTTGCTAAAATAAAGGAAGCGGGAGTCTCTGTAAAAGGGATAGAAGAGTATACAGGTTTTCCAGAAATGCTCGAGGGAAGGGTAAAAACCCTTCATCCAAAGGTCCATGGAGGGATTCTTTATAAAAGGGATGTCTCTTCCCATGTTGAGACAGTAAAGGAGCATGGAATCGAAGCCATCGACCTTGTTTGTGTCAATCTTTACGATTTTGAAGGGGTACTGAAGCAGAAAGCGCCGAGAGAAGCGATGATCGAAAATATCGATATCGGAGGCCCTACCTTAATCCGTTCCTCTGCAAAGAACTATAAAGATGTGCTTATCGTAACGGATCCGGAGGATTATGAAGAAATTCTTACAAAGCTTCAAAAAGGAGAAGTAGAAGAAGAATATAGAATGGAACTGGCCATGAAAGCTTTCAGCAATACGGCTTATTACGATGCGATGATTTCCAGATATTTTCAAGAAGAAACGGGCAAAAAATCAAAGTATTTCACGATAGGTATGAAAGAAGAAGGAAAGCTTCGATATGGAGAAAACCCAAAACAAGAAGCTGCCCATTATACCGATCCTTATGTAGACTCCTATCTTTCAGATTTTGAAATCCTTCAGGGAAAAGAGTTGAGCTTTAACAATCTAAACGATTTAAATACTGCTGCTGCTCTTTGCGGAGAGCTTCATAAACAAGGAGGCGTCTATGCGGTAGGGTTGAAACATGCAACTCCCTGCGGTGTCGCAAAGGGAGAGTCTGTTTACGACGCTTATGAAAAATGCTTCCAGGCAGATGAAGTCTCTATTTTCGGAGGAATTGTCGCGATGAACGGTACGATCAATGAAAAGACAG
>JAAZME010000250.1 GCA_012798975.1 Gallicola sp. | reverse complement strand
TGGATGCTAATTTTAAACTGTCCATAAATTTAATAGATCGTTCTCTTCCGCCTTTGATTCCGAAGTTTAACACACCGCAAGTGCCCTGAGGGCAGTATTTCTTTGCCAATTCATTACTAGGATGGCTTTCAAGTTCCGGGAAGTTTACCCATGCTACTTCTTCATGGGATTCTAAATATTTCGCTACTTTTAATGCAGATTCTGTATGTCTTTTCATTCGAAGATGAAGAGATTCCAGTCCTAAGCTTAAGTAAAAAGCATGCTGAGGAGACTGGATCGATCCTAAATCACGCATTAACTGAACGGTTGCCTTTGTAATATAGGCGCCCTTGCCAAATTTTTCAGTATAAGTAATTCCATGGTAGGATTCATCCGGTGTTGTAAGTCCCGGGAATTTATCACGGTTTTTCTCCCAGTCGAAGTTTCCGCTGTCTACAATCGCTCCCCCCACTGCTGCACCATGTCCGTCCATATATTTTGTCGTAGAATGCGTTACAATATCCGCTCCCCATTCAAAAGGTCTGCAGTTTATCGGCGTTGCAAAGGTATTGTCGATAATTAGAGGAATACCATGATCATGAGCAAATGTTGCAAACTTTTCAATATCCAAAACATTTACTGTAGGATTTGTAATCGTTTCTCCAAACACCGCCTTCGTATTCGGTTTTACAAATTTTGCCAGTTCTTCTAAAGAAAGTTCCTGATCCACAAAGGTACAGTCTATCCCCATCTTTTTCATAGTGATATTGAAAAGATTATAGGTTCCTCCATAAATGGATGAAGAAGCGATAAAATGGTCTCCTGATTCGCAAATATTGAATAGTGCAAAGAAATTCGCAGCTTGTCCAGATGAAGTAAGCATCGCTGCTGCTCCTCCCTCTAAAGCATTGATTTTTTCTGCAACATAATCATTTGTCGGGTTTTGAAGCCTTGTATAAAAATAGCCGGTTGCCTCTAAGTCAAAAAGTTTTCCCATCTCTTCGCTTGTATCGTACTTAAAAGTGGTACTTTGAATAATAGGCACTTCCCTCGGTTCCCCTTTTGTCGGTTTATAGCCTTCTTGAATACATTTTGTGTCAATATGATAATCCATGATTTCTTCCTTTCTGCTCTATAATTTATATAATCTATTTTATCATACTAAAGAGACCTTTACTCAGTTCTATGTAAAAGAAAGCCCGTTCCTTAAACTTGAACCCTTTATATCTCCACTTTATGTCTGAATACAAGAAAGCGTTATTTGCATTTATTTAATAGAAGATTCATAATATATCTAGACTAAAAAAAGAGGTGAATCAATTGTTTTTAATGATCGATAATTATGATTCTTTTGTTTATAATCTTGCAACCTATTTTAAAGAGCTTCATTGCGATATCGAAATATACCGTAATGACAAGATCACAATAAACGAAATAGAATTTTTAATAGAAGAAAAAAAGTTAGAAGGGATTATTTTATCTCCTGGTCCAAAAAGTCCCCTAGAATCGGAAGTTTGTTTAGATATCGTAAATACTTTCAGCCAGAGGATTCCTATTCTAGGCGTCTGCTTGGGCCATCAGATCATTGGCTACTGCAGCGGCTGCGATATTATAAAAGCACCGATTCCCGTTCATGGCAAAATCTCTTCCATTAAACACACAGGCAAAAGATTATTCCATAATCTTCCAAATCCGATGAATGTTACAAGATATCATTCCCTCATTGTAGATGAAAAATCTTTATCCGATGATTTCTATATCGATGGAAAAACTGACGATGGCATTATTATGGCTATCAGTCACAAAGAATACCCTTTATATGGAGTACAATTCCATCCGGAAGCTGTTTTAACACAGGAAGGTCATGCATTATTGAACAATTTTATCATCATTGCAAAGGAATGGCATAAAAATGAAAACCATCATTAAAAAACTATCGTTCTATAAAAAAATAAAGGATTTTTTGCCCTTATATAAAGATTATAAAAACACTATTTTCTTAGACTCTTCTCTTGAGAATACCTATGGAAAGTATTCTATTTTAGGAATTTCTCCTGCTGTTATTTTAGAAGAAAAAGACGGAATTTTTTATAAAAACAATCAATCGATGAAGGGCAGTATCGAAGACTATTTAACAGAATTTATAAAGAACAATAAAGAAGAGAATCCTACTTCCCTTCCTCTTATCTCCGGCTTTCTAGGTTATCTTTCCTATGATTTCGGCAGGAAATTCGAGAATATAAAAAGCCGCCACCAGAAAATCTATGACATTCCAGATGCAGTCTTTATCCTCTACAATTCTTTGATTATCGAAGATTTAGAAAATGAAGAACTTTTTATAACTTCTATTGCAGGAGAGGATTCCATTCAGAAAATCGAAGAAGAAATCTGTTCCTTTGATGGAGAAGAACTCATCCCTGAAAAAAATGAATTCTTAGCAGATTTCCGTTCTTTCCATAAAAAAGACGATTATTTAAAAGCAATTCAGCATACCATGGACTATATTGAGGAGGGCGATATTTATATTCTGAATATGACGCATCAAATCGAAATTAACAGCGATAAATCTCCCTATGAGACATACAGATATTTGAGAAATCACAACCCGGCACCTTTCAGCAGCTTTATGAATTTTGGAGACTTTCACATACTAAGCAGCTCCCCCGAACGGTTCATTCAGGTAAAAAAAGACCTTATCGAAACCCGCCCCATCAAAGGAACCCGGAAAAGAGGAACTACGCCAAAAGAGGATCTCAGTCTAAAAGAAGAACTTCTTCATTCGGAAAAAGACAAAAGCGAACTTTTAATGATCGTGGATTTAGAGCGAAATGATCTAAATCACATCTGCCAGCCGGGATCTGTTGCGGTTCCTGAGTTGTTTGAAATCGAAACCTATGCTACTGTTTTTCATCTAGTTTCGACGGTACGAGGAAAACTTTATTCCAATACCGGCATTGCCCCTCTTTTGCAATCCACTTTCCCTGGAGGATCCATTACAGGAGCTCCGAAAATCAGAGCTATGGAAATAATCGACGAACTGGAAGAATCCAGACGAGGGATTTATACAGGATCCATCGGCTATTTTTCTAGAAACGGAGATAGCGATCTTAACATTATTATCCGTACTCTCCTTCACTATAAGAACACCTACTATCTCGGTGTAGGAGGGGGAATTACCTATGAATCCGATTCTATTTTTGAATACGAAGAAACGATGCAGAAAGCAAAGGCTCTCTTGCAGGCAGCGGGGCAACGTCATGAAGCTTAATATAGACGACGGATTTCGATTCGGCTTGGGACTTTTTGAAACGATTTTAGTCCTCGATAATAAAGCCGTTTTACTAAAAGAACATCTCCACCGTTTGCAGGAAAGTATGAGTTATTTTAAGATTCAAAAACATATCGATGAAGATGCCTTCCTTGAATTTTTAGAAAAAGATCAAAAAGAAGGAAAATCTGTACTAAAAGCAACTGTTACTACTGAAAATTTTCTTCTAGAAAGAAAAGACTATCTTTATAAAAAGGAAGATTATCAAGAAGGATTCTCCCTAAAGAAAAGTTTTATCCTGCGAAATGAGACTTCTCCTTTTACTTATCATAAAACATTGAACTACGGGGATAATATTCTAGAAAAAAGAAAAGCGGCTCTTTCAAATTTCAACGAACCTTATTTTATTAATACAAAAGGATTTTTCACTGAAGGAGCTACTACAAATCTATTTTTTATGCGGGATAATAAAATTTTCACCCCTCCAGCGGACTCCGGTTTGTTGAAAGGCATCCTCCGAGATTGGGTTATCGATCATTATCGTGTCGAAGAGAAAAATATATTTCAGTATGATTATCATAAGTATGATGAAATCTTCCTCACCAATTCCCTTCTTGGAATTATGCCTGTAAAATCTATCGACGGCCATATTCTTTCTTCCATGGAAAAATCTTTTTCTCTCCATAAAGAATACGAGTCTTTTCACTACACATTATAGAAGCCTGCCGAAATCGGCAGGCTTTTTTAAATTAATGAGTCGAAGGGATGGTCTCCGATATTTGGATTCTTTTCTCGATACTCCTTAAGGCCTTCTTCATAAGTCCGGATGACCTCTTCCCTAAAATCTTTCGCAGAGATAATAAGACCTCCGGCTCCTCGAACAACTACCTGCTCTGTTCCATCCGATGTAGCAACTCGAACAAGAGTATCCTTGCCTATATCCCGTATATATCTTTCGATGAACTGATCTGCTGTCTCTCCTTCTTTTGTGTACACAACTTCCATAAAATCAAAATCTTCCTTTCGGTAAATTCCTTTTACCTTATAGGCATCAAAAACGACCATAATTTTCTTTTGAGTAAGACCCTGATAGTTGGATAAGATATCAAGCAGTTTTATTCTAGAAGCTTCTAAATCTTCCCTAGGTAGTTCTTTTAGTTCGTCCCAGCTGTGAATCATATTATATCCATCGACAATGATAACTTCTTCTTTCGCTTTATAATTTTCTTTCCCTAGATAGTAATCTTTTTTCGGTTTCTTTCTTGCCTTTCTACTCTCTCTTTTATTGGAATAAAATGTATCTTGCAGTATTTTTTCGATTGCTTCTTCATCTACAATAAATGAAGGTCTCTGGGGATTTATTTGTTCTTCTTCCCTCTTTTTTTCAATCTTGGGCGGGATATGGGCGTAGTCGTAGACCTGATCCCAAGGCACGGTAAAACCGGCTCCTTGACTGCAGAAGACGGAACCTCCCGGCTGCTCCAGATCCCTTAAAGGATTATAACTGCTTTTTCTTAAAACTTCCTCTGCATCATGACAGCTACCATAACCTGAAAATTCCAGCTGTACTCGTCCTGCGCCCTTTGTAAAACTCTGAACTTCGGTAATATAGTCTCTCATAAGAGAAACAGGTACGTCTGCAGAAAAAACAGCCTTCTCCTCTTTTTGTTCCGAATTAATATCTTCTCCCTTTAAACGCGTCAAATCCGTTAATACTCTTCCATAGTACTCGATAGGTATTTCAATCTGTACTTTATAATAGGGCTCTAAGATTTCGCTTTCTCCCATCATCAGTCCCTGACGTACTGCCCGAACAGCCGCTTCTCTGAAGTCGCCGCCTTCTGTATGCTTTTCATGGGATTTTCCCTCTAGGAGGGTGATCTTCGTATCTGTCAGTTCCCCTCCCAATAGTACACCCCTGAAACTCTCCTTTTTTAGGATCTCGAGGATATGATTCTGTTCTCTTGTATTAATTTTTTCGATACTTTTTCCCGGCTCCACACAGATTCCTGAACCTCTTTCTCCCGGTTCCAGCAGCAGCTGCACTTCTGCATAATGGCGGAGTGGTTCAAAATGGCCGATCCCTATGGATGCATCCTTTATTTTTTCTTTATAGATAATAGACCCCTGGTCGAAATGAACAGAAAGATTAAAGCGTTCTTTTAAAACTTCCTTGAGAATTTCCATCAGGATTTCTCCCATTACATGAATGCTAATCTCTCCTGTTTCTGAAAAATAATCTACACGGAGCTCCGGCATCTCTTCTTCTAAAACTTTAAGAGCTTCTAAAAGATCGTTGCTATTCGCATTTTCATCGATATGAACGCCGTAAGTCATAACCGGAGTAAGCAGGGGATGAGTTGTATCTTCTTCAAAACCCAGTCCTTCTCCCGGAAAGGTAGATTGAAGCCCGACTACACCACAAATTTCTCCAGGATAAACTTGTTGAACACTTTCGTATTCTTCTCCAGAATAAATTCTGATTTCATTAATCTTTTCCCCTTGTATAACGGATTTATTTTCCAGTATCCCGCCAGTAATCTTCATTTCAGTAATCCGCTGATTTTGATCTCTATAGATTTTATAAACCTTCGCACCAAATTCTTCTGGATAAGATTTTGAAATCATATATTCTTCCATTCCTGCTGTCAGTTCGTTAACACCCTCTATTTTTAAAGCAGATCCAAAAAAACATGGAAACACTTCCCTGTTCCGAACCGCCTCTTGGATCTCTGTAATTTCAATTGTATCCTCCGCTAAATACTGATCCAAAAATTCTGCTTTGATCACTGCCAGCTCTTCCCAAAGAGCATTTGGTTTTTGATTGAAAGATACAGCGGAAGAGCTTAATTCTTTTTTGATTTCAGTCAACAGCGCCTCTTTTACAGCACCTTCTTGATCCATTTTATTTACAAATATAAACACAGGAATATTGTAAAAGTCTAACAATTTCCATAATGTTTTTGTATGTGCCCGAACTCCGTCGGAACCGTTTATTACAAGAATTCCATAATCCAAAACAGACAACGCCCTCTCCATTTCAGCTGAGAAATCCGCATGACCTGGTGTATCTAGAAGGATCCATTCTTTGTTTTCCTTTTTTATACGGGCAATCTTTGAAAAAACAGTAATCCCTCTTTCTCTTTCGATTCCCTTTGTATCTAAAAAAGCATCCTGATGATCTACTCTTCCAGGAGAAGATAATACTCCGGAGGAATAAAGCATAGCTTCAGCTAATGTAGTTTTCCCGGAATCTACATGGGCAAGTATTCCGACGGTAATTTTATTGTTTTTAGATGACACTTCCATTTCCTCCTTTTTCATTACATAACTCCCTAATACTCATTATAACAAATATTCCTGTATTATATTTTCTTCCTGCCCGCTTTTGTTAAATCTATGAAAAGGATTTCAAATTCACTGGACAAGACCGAACGGGAATGTTATCATATTGTCAAGAAAAATATTAATATTCTATTCAATTATAAGAAACAGGATGTGATTTATATCAAATTATTCAAGTTTGCCATACCATTATTGCTGTTTTTATTAGTATCCTGCGGTGGAAGCTCTTCCGATCTGGAGGCAGAAAATGAACCCCCCGGTAATGAAAGCGTTATCCGAGTGCTTGTCCCTGGAAATGAAAGGTCGAAAAGTTTTATGGCTTCTGGTTTTCGAGGCTTCTCTCGAATAAAATCTGAGATCAGCAATGTAGACGTAGGCTATCTTTCCGATATCAGCGAAACAAGCGAAGAAGCTCTCTCTGAAGCCCTGCGAAAATTAGCTGAAGACAAGCCGGATTTAATCATTGCCGTAGGAGGCCAAAACGATAAAGCCGCTGAAACAGTCAGCAAAGAATTTTCAGACATACAATTTGTTGTAGTGCAGGGAAGCGTAAAAGGCGAAAATCTCAGCAGCTATACCGTTAAACAAGAGCAATCCGCCTATTTGGCAGGAGCCCTTGCAGGTCTTCTAACAGAATCGAATGTTGTAGGCCATCTTTCCGGTACAACTCAGCAGTCCGGACTTGATGCACGAGGTGCCTTCTACCATGGTTTAATATCAACAAATCCTGAAGCCGATTTTTTAACTATTTTTACAGGGGACATGGACAATCCGGATATCAACAAAGAAGCGGCGAAAGCTCAAATCGATGCCGGAG
>JAAZME010000223.1 GCA_012798975.1 Gallicola sp. | reverse complement strand
GGTTATGTTATTGGAAACTATTACGGTTTAATGGTAGGCGGACTATTTCGTTAAATAACAGAATAGAATGAAAGGAAAAAAGATGTTAGAAGAGTTGAAACCCCATGAAGTCTTTCGCTGGTTTGAGGAAATAACGAGAATTCCCCATTGCTCTTATAAAGAAGAAAAGCTTAGCAGTTTTTTAGTGGAATTTGCGAAGGAAAGAAAGCTCGAATGGTATCAAGATGAGAAGAAAAATGTCATTATAAAGAAACGAGCTTCCAAGGGAAAAGAAAAGGCTCCAGCTGTAATATTACAAGGACACATGGACATGGTCTGCGAGAAGCTTGCGGATTCCAACCATAATTTCGATACAGATCCTTTAGAGTTAGCGATAGAAGAGGATTGGCTCAGGGCAAATAATACAACGCTTGGAGGAGATGACGGCATTGCAGTGTCTTATATGCTTGCTATTTTAGACAGCGGTGAAATCCAGCACGGCCCTTTAGAATGTCTATTTACAACATCAGAAGAAATGGGCATGGAAGGTGCCTTTGCCGTAACAAAAGAACATCTAGAAGGGAAATATCTTTTTAATATCGATGGAGAAGTAGAAGGAGATCTTTTAGTCGGATGTTCCGGAGGTATTGTTATCACTTCTACCCATCCTATAGAAAAAGAAAAAGTACTAGGGGAAGCAAAAAGCTTCCGCTTAAAACTGCAAGGTTTAGAAGGGGGACATTCTGGCCAAGAAATCCATAAAAGCCGCGGCAACAGTATCAAATGCATCGGAAGAATTTTATATAGCGAAGTTGAAAATCTAAGGATTCTTTCTTTAAAAGGAGGATCAAAACATAACGCAATTCCAACAAACTCAGAAGCCGAGTTTCTTTTACTCGGAGAAAATACAGAAGAAGTTTTAGAAAAGATACATCAAAAGGCTGAGGAAATTCGAAAAGAGTATAGTGTATCGGATCCGAACTTTGAAATTACGATAGAGTCATGGAGGCTATGATGACAGATATCCTAGACGTGCTGTACGGTACCGAGAAATCGGAATCCGATATAATACCCCTAGAGGAAAGCCCCATACGGGTCTACAGCCCTAATCTTTCTAAAGGCACAAGAGGGCCGCTCGACACGACAGGGCTTGTCTTAGTGCAGATGGTTATTCATGACACTAAACGAGGCAGCTACAACGGTTCTAGATGGAAAGACCCTAGTGTCGCTGCGGAAAAAGCAGCAAAGGATCTAGGACGGGCGTATGGAGTTAAGATGACTGAAAAGACTCCATTTAAACTTAAAGGCACGAATAGAACCTTTACCGTACAAGAGATTGCCCAAACTATGGCGGATAATCAAATCGAAACCAACATCCAAGATTTTATTATCCAAAATTTTGAGCCCGCTAACAAGACAAAGAATCAAAACGTTGACGGGATTAAACTTTACACGTATAATTGGGACAAGGTAGATATGGCAAATATAGGATTTAAAGTAAAAGATAGTTGGCTATATCACACAAAAACCTATGCTGAAGAATTTAACCTAGGCAGGCACGATAATGAAAAGTACTTAGCCATCATTCGAGAAATGGCCCAAAAGAAACCGTGTAAAGATGTCACTATCTATACGAATGGGAATGCTAGAATGATCTATGAAGAGTCTACAAATACCTTTGTGAAGTTGGTAGGAGGCGGAGTCCGAACGATGTTTAAACCCAGACGGAAAATAAACTATGTACGAGATGAAATTGCTGATTATAAGAGCAATTTTGAGCCTGAGCCACGGGAAGCAAGGTAAACTACACTTTTAGGAGGGGCTATGAAAAGACTAAAGTTAACGCCACGTGAGGAATTACCTAAACACAAAGGACAATTTACAGGAGATGAAGTTATTGCGTGCCCTGTATGCGGAAATCCAGTTTATGTAGAGGATATCTGCCGAGTATGCTCGTGGCAGAACACAGGAATTGTGAATATAGATGGCGGACCGAATCCACTAGACTTAGTAGATGCGATAGAAGCCTATAAACAAGGGAAACCTTTAAGATAAAATCAACTAGCAGCAAGCTAGTTGATTTTTTAATGTATAAAAGCAGGTGGTAAGGTGACTAAAAGACAGAAATTACGAGAAATTCAAAAAATAATAGATAAATACATCAAAGTCTTACAGCAGTTGCCATCGGGCGGAACGATTGATCCCGCAATGGCTAGGAGGTTGGGGATTCCAAAAGACCTTAAGCCCTTAGTAGAAGATGCTTATAAGAGCGGGAGGCTGAAAGGGAGAACGAAAGCTCGAATCTCGAAAGAGATTCTAGAACAGTTTTTTGAAGAGCTAACCCCGAAAGGCAAAGACTTTACGAGTATCCACGCTATGGAAGTAGAGCAGGATATGGCTTTAGTACTAGAAAAGGCTAAATCAAGAATTACTCGTGCGAGTATCGAAAACTTGAAGCGTGACTTTAAAGTACTAGAAACCGTATTTGGCGAGCAGACACTGCCAAAACGAAAGATGTCCTCTATTTTGCGGGAAATTACGAAAGACGTGCGACAAGATTGGGATATGGTGGTTCGAGCTGAAACGGTGAACACACAGCAGCATGCGATAGCCCATGAGATTCTAGAGGGTACAAGCCCATATAGTAATCTCGGCCCGGATACGAGAGTGTTTAAACGGCCGAACCCCGATGCTTGCGACCATTGCAAGAAACATTATCTAGAAAAAGACGGAAGAACGCCAAAAGTATTCAAGCTGTCTGAATTGATAGAGAATGGCACAAACTATGGCAAGAAAGTAGGAGCGTGGCAGCCAGTTCTAGGTATCATGCACCCGCACTGCGAATGTCAGGTGAGTGTATTGCCCGAAGGTACAGAGTTTGACGAGCACGGGCAGATTAAAATTGTTAAAGATAGAAGGTGATAGATAGTGAGTTATGAACCAGTTCAAGCACGAGTAAAAGTCATCAAGCACAGCTATGATGATAATCCCGACTACAGCAATGTGTGGGAATATGATAAAGATGGAAACATAATCTCCCGCCCTTACCGTATCTTTGGTAAAAACCGATATGAAACCGCAGTACAGGTGGCGATGGACTACTGGCACTATTTTAAAGAAGGTCCAGAAACCACAATAATTGCAAATGGAAAAGATTATCCCGATGCCCTTGCAGCTGCGAATCTTGCAGGAAGATATAAAGGAGTAATCCTTTTGACAGATTCGAAGACTCTTCCAGAAAGTACAAAACATCATCTAGAAGGTCTTGGCGGATCGGATGTTATTATCGTCGGAGGAGAAGCAGCAGTAAGTACAGAGGTTTTTCAAGAGATAGAAAATATTGAAAGAGTATCCAACTAAAAGCTGCATTAAAGCAAAAGAAATAACAGGATGGAGACCCTCTATCCTGTTATTTGTTTAAAGTTTTGCTGGGGATGAGGATCTGCAGAATAAAAGAATTAAAATTTTGCCGATAAAAAAGAGATCAAGAATTACAAAATAAAAGCTGTCTTTTTATAATTTATGATAATATAATTGTATATTATAAAGAAGGGGAAAAGCCCACAATCTACGGCTTACCGCTTTCTTTAGATGCTGCCCGCTTTTTCGGCAAAAAATTGATAATTTAGGAGGAACTATGAAAGAAAAGTTTTTTACAAAAGAGAGGACAATCTTTTTACTGATTGCCTTTGGAATCACCTACATAATGGGAATCCCCCTTTATTTTGCAAAGCAGAAAGGAATCGATATTAATATCTTTCCGAATTTCCAAATGCATCTGCCTGCAGCGGGTGTGATGATCGCCATGCTCTTGACAAGAAAATCAGATCCAAATCTCCCTAAAAAATTCTATTATACATATCTTTTAGGAGTGCTGATTCTTTTCTCCTTAACGATAATCAGCTTCTTTATTCCAGGGAATCAATGGCTGAGTTATTCTAGTCTTGTGATGGTAGCGTTTTCTGTTGTCCTATGGATAATGCTTATAAATCAAAAGAAAAACAATAGAGCCTATGGTTTGGATAAAGGGAGTATAAAGCGGGTCTTGCTGGCGGCGCTTATCTTTGTTGTTTTATATTTTGCAAGGATATTCATTTATGCCGGTATAACAGGAGAATGGAATGAAATAAACGCCCTCCTTCAAACTCGAAACCTAGGACTGGCAGCCATGCTGATCCCAAACTTCCTGCTCACCATGATGCCCTTTTTCGGGGAAGAATACGGATGGAGAACCTATCTTCAGCCTATCTTTCAAAAAGACTTTGGAATGTGGAAAGGAATCTTTTTATTAGGACTGGTATGGGGATTATGGCATCTTCCTCTAAACCTCTTCTACTACTCAGCTGACGGAATGGGCGCCATGAGCCTCATGAATCAAATCGTAAACTGCATCACCCTTTCCTTCTTCTTAGGATTCGTATTTAACTACAGCAAGTCTACCTGGTCAGCCGCTTTGATCCATTTTCTGAATAATAATATGGTCCTATTCTTCGTGGAAGACGTATCAAGTTCAGTTCTCCAAAACAACATCTATTCGATACAATCCATACTGCTTCTCTTTGGACTAAGCGCTGTCCTCTTCGGACCCTTTATGTTTACAAAATGGATGAAAAAAGACGAGTACCGCATGAAGACAATAGAGGAAAGGGCAGAAGAAGAGAGGATGAATCCAGAGGATACTGAGGAAGATGAAAGCCCTGGAAGAGTGTCTGAGTATAGGAAGATTGATAGTGGAAAACAAGTTAGTAAGTAAAATTCCATTAAGAAGCTGATTTTAAAAGTGCTTTAACAAGTTTCGATAATTTTAAGAACACTCTTCTCTGAATCTATTTAAATAAGTTAATCCTTAATATAAACAGGTAAAACTAGTTGAGATTTTTCTCTGGTTTTACCTGTTTTATAATATTAGTGCTATTTTTTCTTCATGGTATAATAAAAATATCTCGACTATTTTACATAAAAAGAAACAAATTAATATATAAGGAGTAAAAATGATAACATCAGATGAAATAAAAAGACGTTTATGGGACGGGGCGAATGAGTTAAGAGGTTCTATGGATGCCAGCCGTTATAAAGATTATATGCTGGGATTAATGTTCTATAAATTTTTAAGCGACAAGACAATAGATACATTTAGAACGATCCTTGGAATGGGTTCAGCTTCAAAATAAGAGGTTATAGAAGAATATAAAAAGAGCCATGAAGAGCAAGGTCAAGACGTAGAATCTTTACTCCAAGGGGTCTTAGGCTATTATGTACTTCCCGAGTATCTTTATCAGACTTGGATAAGAGATATCAATGCAGGAGAATTTGAAGTACAAAAGGTCACAGACAGTTTAAATAATTTTGAACGAACGATTACAGGAATGGGGGATTCAAACGATTTCAAAGGTTTGTTTTCCAGTTCTACATTAGATTTGTCAGATACAGCATTAGGCAGTAATTTAAATGAACG
>JAAZME010000110.1 GCA_012798975.1 Gallicola sp. | reverse complement strand
TACTCTTTCATAAGGTCTTGTGGGAGATAGACTTGGGATCGAACCTTTGCATCTTCGGAAATATCTCTTAATATTAGTATACTGCATAGCGATTCCGAGTTCTTCGCAAGCTCTTTCCATTTTCCGATCATAGCTGCTGCTTAAAACAGGAAGGAGCATTTTCCCCACAGATCCTGCCACTAAACGAGAATACTCTTCCAGTTCTTTTTCCGTCGAAAAACCAGTCAGACCGATTCCCCGCCGCTGGCCTTCTAATTGTTCTTCAAAAAAAGCATAAGGTATATTATATTTATCCACTGTATCCCTTAACGCTCTCCAATTATAGTTGTCTTTGTCCTTTCTATTTTTGAAGAACTCGTACTCCTTATAAAAATCTCGGTATTTTTCTAACGCCGCTTTCTGGTCTGGTGTTTCGTCTACAATATCGTCGATGATGCGATTAAACACATAGATAGAATAGACTGCATTCGCTTCTTCTAGCGGCAGATTTTTAAAAGCAGCATAAAAAGACAGAGAATTTTTTTAATCACTTCTTCGCATTTTCTATAATCGTCTTTTAAATTATTCATATCCATAATCCTTTATTACTTCTTCGCTGGCTAATCTTCCCGACTCTAAAACAATAGGAACTCCCGCACCGGGGTGGGTACTGCTTCCGCAAAAATACAGCCCTTCTGCTTCCTTCCACTTCGGCTGGGGCCTAAAATAATTCGACTGTGTCAATGTTGGCTGCAGACCGAAGCAGGTTCCATTATAGGAATGAAACTTTTCTTTGAAATCTTGAGGCTGAATAACCGTTTCTGAAACAATTCTTTCCTCCACATTATCCAGTCCTGGGATTTTTTTCATTCTATTAATTATGGCGCTTCGATATTCTTCTATAGTTTTAGCAGAATATTCATACTTCGCACTTCCTAAATTCGACACCGGTACTAATGCATATATCCCTGTATGGCCTTTTGGTGCTAAAGAAGGATCTATTTTTGATGGAAAAAATAAGTAAAAGGAAGGATCCTCCAACTTTTCCCCTTCAAAAATTTGATCCAAATTTTTATCAATATCCCTTGAAATTATAAAGTTGTGAACCTCTAGTTCGGACACCTCTCCCTGTAAGCCAAAATAAAATATTAAACAAGAACAGGAATAGTCCATAGAGTCGATTTTCTCATCTTGGTACTTGCCTTTTCTTTCAGGATCCTTAATCAAATGTTTTACAGCATAAGGAAAATCATCATTACAGAGGACAAAATCACTGGATATATCTCTGTCTTTTAAAGCAATTCCTCTGCAGGATTCTCCTTCAAAAAGAATCTCTTCTGCTTCTTCTCCATAGTGAATCTTGCCGCCCAGCTCTAAAAACAATTTCTCCATAGCCTTTGCCATAGAGTACATCCCCCCTTTGATAAACCAGATCCCGTATAAAAGTTCGATCATTGGAATGATATTATAAAAAGAAGGCCCCTTCTTCGGAGAAACGCCGATATATAACGTCTGAAAACTAAACATAGACTGAATATCTTTATTTTTCACATATTTCGAAAGCATATTCGAAGCACTGTCAAAGGTTTTAAGTTTTAAACCTTGTACAAGAGTTTTTGGATTAAAAAAATCAGAAGGTTTTCGAAAAGACTTTCGGATAAAGTGTTTTTCTGCAATACGAAAGCGTGTATAAATGTCGGATAAAAAACGAAAGAACCCTTCCGTATCATCAGTACTGATATTTCCCAGCATAGAAGTAAGTTTTACTATATCGTTAGATACCTCGTATTTCCTTTCTAAATTTTCACCAAAAAACACATTATACATCGGATCAAGCTTCACCATCTCTATATAATCCTTCGGGTTTCTTCCGCAGCTTTTAAAAATATCCATATACTCCTCGGGCATCATCACAATCGTCGGACCCAAGTCAAAAGTAAAACCATCCTTTTTTATCTGAGTCATCTTGCCCCTGGGGCCGGATTCTTTTTCGAATATTTCCATTTCAAAACCGGCATTTTGCAGACGAATAGCAGAAGCCAGCCCTGCAGTACCTGCTCCGATAACAATTCCCTTTTTTTACTTCTCATTACGCATTCCTCTTTCTTTTCTTAAAAACTGCTCTCATTCTATTTTGAGCACTTTAATTTTCAATTTATATGTTTCATTCTATAAAAAATTATACTACATTACTTATCTGTTGATAAGTATATACATAATTACCCCCTTTCCATACTTTATAATCATTGCAAAATAGAGAATTCCCCAAACAAACAGGATAGAATTTTAAATTTCTACCCTGTTCTTTTTACACAACGCCCACCCGCCTGCTTATAAATCCTTACATTCAAACAGGCATCAACGATGGTGTTCATAGATTGAACATTGTGTTTTTAATTCTATCTACAATGAAAAAGGATGCTTCCAGCAGCAGCTGCTGAAAGCATCCTTTTTATTCTTGATCTTTTCTATTTAATCTCTATCTTA
>JAAZME010000078.1 GCA_012798975.1 Gallicola sp. | reverse complement strand
CAATATTACGGCACAAAGTACATTAAATGCTGTTCTTATGAATATCATTAAACTGCTTCATCCCTTTATGCCTTTTATTACAGAAGAAATCTACTCATATCTGCCAGATAAAAAAGATATGCTGATCAACGAATCTTGGCCGAAATATAAAGAAGAATGGGTATTTGAAAAAGAAGAAGAGAAAATTACTTTAGCGATCGATGCCATAACTTCTATTCGAAATGCACGTGCAGAATTAAATATTCCTCCTAAGAAAAAATCTAAGATGATTTTTGCAACAAATGAAGATCATTTGAAAGAGAGTTTTGAAGAAATGAGCCTTCATTTTAAAACCTTAGCTTCTGCTGAAGAGATTATTATCGAAGACGATATGGATGAATTGGAAAATGCAATTTCTCTTGTGAAAAACCAGTATAAAATATTTATTCCTCTAGAAGGGCTGATTGATTATCAAAAAGAACTGGACCGTCTTTTGAAAGATCAAAAGAAAAACGAATCAGAACTAAAAAGAGCAGAAGGAAAACTAAACAACGAGAGTTTTGTAAAGAAAGCACCGGAAAAACTAGTTGAAGAAGAGCGAAAGAAAATTGAAAAGTATCGAAATATCAAAATGGAATTGGAAGAGTCTATAGAAAACTTACGAGGAAAAATAAATGAACTATAAGGAGGCTCTCAACTTTGCAGAGTCCGGCCTTTATGGTCATTTTGAGCAAGAAGAGTATATGAAGAAAATTCTTATACTCTTCGAAAATCCTCAAAAAAACTTGAAGATCATCCATATTGCCGGAACGAACGGCAAGGGGACGACAGGGTTCTACTTGTCCCATTTACTAGAATCACATGGTTATAAAACGGGACATTTTTCATCCCCCCATATATCCGACTATCGGGAACGAATCAAAATCAATAATAAACGAATCGAGAAAGACGCATTTATAAAAGCCTGCGAAGAGGTGAAATCAAAAGAGGAAGATATCTCTAAATGCGGAAGATGGCCAACTTATTTTGAAATGAGTCTTCTTATTGCAATAATAGCATTTCGTGAAAATATTGATTATCTTATTTTAGAAACAGGAATCGGCGGAAGAGAAGATGCTACAAATCAAGTAGGAAATACTGTTCTAAGTGTGATAACAACGATTGGTCTCGACCA
Source organism: Gallicola sp. (assembly GCA_012798975.1). Taxonomy (GTDB): domain Bacteria; phylum Bacillota; class Clostridia; order Tissierellales; family Peptoniphilaceae; genus JBQKLI01. Next base: position 2,489 of record JAAZME010000078.1, on the reverse strand, counting down.
TACTCAAATGCTTGGAAAAAGCTTAGAGGAGATCGCATTTCATAAAGCAGGGATTATTAAAGAACGAACACCCGCAGTAAGCTTTGTCCATAATAAAAACGTAGATGATGTTCTTAAAAAAGAAGCCGACGTTAAAAACAGTCCTCTTTATTTTGTAGATCCTCACGAAAATATGGAAGTAGAAAAGGGGCATGCAGTACTATGCTATAGGGATCAGAAGATCAGAATAAAGTCTCTGGGTCTGCAGCAGGGATATAATGCAAATCTAGCCATTAAAGCCTATGAACTTCTTATAGGGGATCTTCCTCGGGACTTCTCTATACTAGAAAAAGCTGTTTTTGAAGGAAGAATGGAAATCCTCAATACAGCCCCTCTTTTTATTATCGATGGGGCACATAATGAAGAGGGAATAACCCTTCTTTCTGAAAATTTAAAACAGATTCCTTATGACAAGCTTATTTTGATCTTAGGCACAATGAGTGATAAGGAAATAAATAATTTTTCGGATATTGTGGATTTAAGCAGTGTTTTGATCCTTACAAAGCTTGAATATGAAAGGGCACAAAAACCAGAAAAAATACTGAAGGATTATCATGCTGATTCTGAAATTTATTATGAAGACTCTTTGGAGAAGGCTGTTGATACAGCTTTGGGAAAAGGCGGAAAAAATGATCTTATTCTTTGCACAGGATCTCTGTATTTAATAGGAGCTGTAAGAGATTATATTAAAAAAGATTAAAAGGAGATTACTATGCTTTGGACTCAATTTATTATTTTAATCGTCATTTTAATCAGTATTCAATATACGTTGAACAAAATTCTAGTTGAAATAAAGCGTATTCGGGCTGAAGAATTTAAAGATTATAGTTCAAAAAAATAGGAGAACAATATGTATAATGAGTTTGCTACCGTATATGATTCTTTAGTTTTCGATATACCTTATGCTATATATGCAAAACGCATTCGAGAAAAAGTAGAGCAATACCAAGGCAGTTTAGATTCGATTCTCGATTTTGGAGTAGGTACAGGAAATTTAACAAAAGAATTAATAGATTATTCCAAGCGGTATACAGGAATAGATCTTAGTGAAGAGATGCTTTCTATTGCAGAACAAAAAATCCAAGATCCTCGGCTTGAGCTTTACAGCTGCGATATTCGGGAATATATGGATCAGAAACCTTTTTCTCTTTGTGTCAGCACACTAGACAGTACAAATTATATCTTGGATGAAAATGTATTAATAGAAATAATGGAAAAAATTCACGAATTATTAGATACAGAGGGATTATATTTTTTTGATATTAATTCTGAATATAAATTAAAAGAAATTCTTGGAAATAGAAGTTATATTTATGAAAAAGAAGATATTTTTTATACTTGGGATAATTATTACGATCCAGATGAAAATAAAGTGGATTTTATTCTAGACTTTTTTGTAGAAGAACAAGGACTATACAGGCGTTTTACTGAATACCAAACAGAAAGGATTTATTCTGTTCCTGAAATAAGCAGCTATTTGAAAAATACTGGTTTTAAAATATTGGAAATCATAGATTTTGATACAGGCGATGTGCCAACTGGCGAAACTCAAAGAATATTATTTATCGCTAAAAAGGATAATATTCCATTAATTTAAGATTAATTTGTCCTAATCCTTGCAAAGGTCAAATAATTATGGTATATTATATTAAACAGCAAGGAACTAGTAAGAGCTGTGGTAATATTACATGGAGGAATGTACTAAATGACTAAGGGTAAAGTAAAATGGTTTAATGCAACAAAGGGTTATGGATTTATTTCAACTGAAGAAGGCGAAGATGTGTTTGTACACTATACAGCTTTAGAAGACAATGGTGAATTCAGAACTTTAGACGAAGGACAAGACGTTGAGTTTGAAATTACTGAAGGTACTAAAGGACCACAAGCTTCTAATGTTAGTAAGTTATAATAAATAGAATATTAACTAGAAGATAAAGCCCCTATTGCAGGGGCTTTTTTTGGAGGTATAAATGAAAGATATATATGTAGTAAAAGCTTTGGATGAAAAAGAAAGATTTCGTTTTATGCTGGTTAATTCTACTTCCCTTGTAGAAGAGATCAGAAAGATTCATAATACCACAACAACCGCAACAGCAGCTTTAGGGAGGCTCTCTACAATGGCTGCTATTATGGGAACAGATATAAAAAACAAAAATGAAACCTTAGCTTTAAAAATAAAAGGAGACGGACCGGCAGGATTGTTAATAGCAGAATGCGATTCAGAAGGAAATATCCGTTCTTATATGGATCATCCTGAGATCGACATTCCAAGCCGTGAAAGCGACAATAAACTTGATGTAGGCGGATTTGTCGGCAAAAATGGTCTTTTATCGGTTATAAGAGATTTTGGGACGGCGGAACCATATATCGGAAAAACGGCGATTGTTTCTGGAGAGATTGCTGAGGATATCGCAAGCTATTTTTTCTATTCAGAACAAACACCAACAATT
>JAAZME010000150.1 GCA_012798975.1 Gallicola sp. | reverse complement strand
CAATCATTCGCAAAGCGAATGATTGCCGTTGTTGTAAAATGCAAAAAGACCGCATTTGGTGCGGTCTTTTTTCTATCCCTACTGCCTAGCCCCTAAAACCTACTCACTACTCCCTCTCTTTTCAATACCGATACAAATACCAGCTTTGGGTATCGGGGAAATATTTTAGATCGTATTGTATTTTTTTAGAAGAGAGTTTGCTGATGCATTCATAAACAATGGTCTTTTTCTTTCCTTTTTCAATAACACGGCTGGAGAAAATTTGACTGACTTTAAGGATTACCGGTCTTTCTATGGTTTCAGGAACATTAGGATTGGGAAGGATTTTAAATCGAAGAGGGCGGGGATATTCTCTTCGATTATAGTAGCAGAGAGTTTCTAATTCGATCATAAGTATTTTCATAATATCACCTCGATTTTCTTTATCAGCAATGGCAGCCAGTTCTGTAAATATCCCTTGCATCAGCATCGAAGATGCGTTACATCAAACAAAGGAAACAGGCTCCTCGTTTCTACTTCAACTCCTCTCTTCCCTCTCTCACATTCCACACTTTTTTATAGTGTACTGCTCATCATCAGGTACTCTTCTTCTTCCATTACGCCGCCGATCATGGGGGATATTCCGGAATGGAGGAAGGTGGAACGGTAGACGGATCTTTTTCCGTACTCTTCTCGTAAATGATCTAAAGTTGTTTCTAAGTTCCTGTATTTTTCTTCTTCTTTTTCAAAAAGAGAAAGTTGTTTTGCCTGATCGCTGGTTAATTTGCTGACTCGGATAGAGAACTTTCGAAGGGGTTCTCCTTTCCAGATCTCTGAAAACAATTTTTCAGCTTGTTTATAGAGAATTTGAGTATTTTGAGTGGGGAAATTCAGTTTTTCTTCTTTTCTATAATGAAGGAAGTCTGTATTACAGAAGGATACGGATAAAACTTGTCCGTTAAAATGAAGTCCTCTTAAGCGGTTGCCGATATTTTCGCTGATGGCTAGAAGAACTCTTTTGCAGTCTTTTTTCGTTTCTACATCAAAGGGCATGGTAGTGGAATTGCTGATGCTTTTATAGGGAGGAGAGTCTAGAAGAATCGAGCTGTTTTCAATGCCGTTGGCAAAATTCCAGATGGTAAGTCCTGGTTTTTTCATCCAGCGGTACATATATTTCGGATCCATAGCGGCGAGTTCGCCTATGGTTGTAATTCCTCGTTCTCTTAATTTTTTCTCTGTACGTCTTCCTACCATAAAAAGATCGCCTACAGGAAGAGGCCACATTTTCACTGGGATATCTTCTTTAAAAAGAGGATGGACACGGTCGGGCTTTGTAAAATCCGATGCGACTTTTGCCAGAAGCTTGTTGAAGCTCACTCCGATATTAACCGTGAAGCCCAATTCTCTAGAGATCCGTTCTCGGATTTCTTCTGCCTGTTTTAAATGTTCTCCTGGAGGTCCTATGTATTGCGCAAAAAGTTCATCTATGGAAAAGCGCTGGATCAAAGGAGTGTATTCTGAGATCAAATCCACCATGGACTGGCTTGCTTTCATATATAGGCTGTACTGAGGAGGGATGATTTCAAGCTTAGGGTATTTTTGCAGAGCAGAGCGGATGGGCTCCCCTGTCTGGATTTTGTATTTTTTTGCGGGAATGGATTTCGCCAATACGACACCTTTTCTCTTTTTTTCGTCCCCTCCTATGATAGCTGGTATCTCCCGCAAGTCGATGGCAGAGGGATCTAAAGAAAGCCGGTGAGCTGCTTCCCAAGAAAGATAGGCCGAGTTGACATCGATATGATAAAAGATGTTCATAAAATACCTCCTTAACTCTTTAGAACAAGTATAACAGAACATATATTCTAAGTAAAGATCTTTTTAGCGGTTTTAATTCATAAAAGATTTCAATAAATTTCCATCAATGTTACAATACTATATGGAGAATTTTAAATTAGGAGAAGTATACTATGAATGAGAAAGAAAAAACAAAACGTTTTAACAGCCGCTGGGGCTTTATATTATCTTCAGTAGGTTCTGCAGTAGGCATGGCGAATGTATGGGGATTTCCTAACAAGATGGGGACAAATGGAGGGGGAGCTTTCTTTTTAATCTATCTGTTTTTTATTTTTATCTTTAGTTATGTAGGGCTGCCCTCAGAGTTTGCCATTGGGCGCCGTGCGAGGACGGGGACACTAGGTTCCTATGAAAATGCGTGGAAAAGCCGAAGTAAAAATTTAGGAAAAGCAGGAGCAGTACTGGGCTGGCTTCCCTTAATCGGTTCAATGTGTATTGCTATAGGTTATGCGGTGATTGTAGCTTATGTTGGAAAGGCGTTATTGGACTCCTTAACAGGAAGTTTAATGACGGTAAATACAGAACAATGGTTTGCATCATTTTCCATGGAGGGGTATTCTGTAATGCCTTTTCATATTATTGTAGTTTTGGCAACGCTTTTAACCTTGTACTTAGGAGCTAAAAGTATTGAGAAGAGCAATAAAATTATGATGCCGTTATTTTTTGTGATTTTTGTGATTTTAGCGATAAGAGTGTCAATGCTTCCGAATGCAGCAGAAGGGTACCGCTTTATGTTTATTCCAAGGTGGGAAGTTTTAAGAGATCCTATGGTGTGGATCTGGGCGATGGGACAAGCTTTCTTTTCCCTTTCTATTACTGGAAGCGGTATGATCGTTTATGGTGCTTATTTAGAAGAGAAAGAGGATGTTGTTTCAGTTGCAAGGCATACAGCTATTTTTGATACTATAGCAGCTCTTGTAGCGGCTTTGGTTATTAT
>JAAZME010000008.1 GCA_012798975.1 Gallicola sp. | reverse complement strand
ATAGTTCTTGCAAGAACTATGTTTTTTAAGGAGTATTAATCTTTGAAATAATCCGTAGCCCTCAGACCTGTGACCGTCAAGTTGTAGAAAAAGAACATCTTTTCTACATCTATTATAATCACTGGATCTTTCGGCATATATATGGCATTTGAAAGATAGATTTCTATCCCTTCTACCTTTTCGCAGCTGAATTTATAAATATTTTTTGGCTTTTTAGCGAAAACTTCCGCTACAGGAACCCCCGCTCCTCAGCAGTTCGTCCTGTGCTCTGGATATTCGACAGTAACAGCTGTTTTCCCTTTTTTATTTAAATAGTCTAATGCTTCTTGTGTTATTTGAATCATAGGATCCCCTTCTATTTTTTTATTTATTTTCTTTATTCCCAAAGATTTCTTTTTAAAACAAAAAAGAACCCCGAGGGATTCTTTTAATTCGTCGAATATCTTTCTTCCACTTTACTGAAAGCATAGGATGTAATGACTCCGATAACAAAGAGCAGTATACTTCCGACAAGAGCTGCACCGAGGCTTAAACCCATTTTAGAAAGCCCTTCTCCTCCATAAGACGGAAATATAACTGTAGTCAAAATCGCTACACTAGATCCGATTACCGTTCCTAAAATGAAATGAAACATTTTCGCATAATGATGGTCTAAAAGGCTGTGAATAAGCTTTGAAAACAACAATACACAAACGAACAGTCCTATAGTAATAGGAATAATAACGAAAAAATCAAAACTGGAAATTCCGTCTGTCATTTTAGAATACATTCCAAAATACATGAGGAAATTAGAAGTGCTGAGTCCTGGAATAAGAAATCCAAGCCCTACTAAAAATCCGGCAACCGCCCAAGCTATCATCCCCGGCTGGTCTATTTGAATCAAGGATCCTTTTTGAAGAATATTCATTATTAAAAACAGCACTGCTGCTGTAACTGCTGTTATGATCAAATCTTTCTTTTCTCTGCCTTCTGCCCCTGCTTGCTTGTATAAGGAAGGAAAGGTACCCACTACAAAACCTAAAAACAGACAGACAAATAAAGTCTCATAAGAAGAAAAAGCTGCACTCACCGCAAAGGAGAAAAGAAGTATCCCCAGTCCAACACCTATTCCCACCGGTACAAAGTAAAGTACGTTCTCCAGAAATTTTTTAGTAGGTTTTGCCATAAATTCTATCATGCGGTCGTATATACCGAATATCACTGCGAGCACTCCTCCAGATAAGCCCGGCAGGATCGCTCCTATTCCGATAAAGACCCCTTTAATGACCCGAAACAGCCAGTCCATTGTCGATTTATTTTTTAAATTAATATTTTTCATATTGTAAACAGATCTTCTCCCTTTTTTTATACTCTTTTTATTCTAACATAAATAAACCGTTCCCTCTTCTTCAACTATAAAGATATTTCAACATTTCGGCTGTGTAGGCTTCTATTTTTAGAACAATTATAGTAAATATTACTGGCTGCTAGGATCTTGTATCCTACCATTCCTCATCTTTTATATTTTTAAAATTCGATAAGCATCCTTTCACAAAATATAAGAACAGCTTTATCTCTATCAATCTTCATAGGAATAGATACCTTCTTCTTTAAACTTTTCCCTCTTTCTTTTCCTTCTCTTTTTTCGTTCAGCTAAGAAAAATATAGATGAAAGTATACATACAAAACCCAAGAGATCTGCTGCCGAAAAGTTTGTGCCGAGAATCATTGCAGCGAAGGCTGTAGCCGAGATAGGTTCTACTGCTATAATCATGCTGGCTTTCACTGGTCCGATTAAGGCTATCCCTTTTAAATATAATGCATAGGGAAGAACCGTTCCTAACACAATAACTATCAAGGTGTTGGCTATAAAAGAAGAGGTTATTTCTGGAAGATGATTCCATGGCTGATAAAAAACAGCAAGGACTATTCCTCCGATCAGCATTCCCCAACAAGTTATAACAAGGGATCCGTATTTATCCAAAATTTTTACTGGAAGAACATTGTATAAAGCAAGAGCTGCCGCAGAAATTAATCCGATCACAAGCCCTAACGGGGACACCGCTAATTCTCCGGGGTTTCCTCCGGTAGCGATCAGATACACTCCTATGACTGCAAGAACAAGGGCGGTTATTTCATTTCTTTTCGGCATCTTTCTATAATAGAGCGCTGTGCTGACTAATATAATAATCGCAGAAAGATACTGCATAATCGTTGCCGTTCCTGCATTCGTATATTGAATAGTTGCAAGAAAAGTAATCGAGTTAAAGGTCAATCCAAAAAGCGCAAACTGGATCAGCCGTTTGGAAGATGAGGGATCTTTCCATATTTCCCATAATTTCTCCTTCTTTTTAAACTGCAGAAAGATCAAAAGAAGAATCCCTGCTCCCAGCATTCTAAACGTTGATAGTAATAAAGGGTTCATATTCTGGCTGGTCATAAGATGCTGGCTGATCATTCCAGAAAATCCCCAGCATAACCCGCCTGCTGCCGTACTTAGTATTCCTTTTTGCAAATTTGTCATCGAAATCCTCCTTTATCAAAATTCAAAAGCAAGCTGTAGTATAATAATAGCAGAAAGGATGGGAGTTATGTCTGTAAAAGAATTTATTTTAAAGGAATTAGAAAAAAACAGAGACCAATTTCTCTCCGGGGAAGAATTGGCACAAAAGGCTCAAGTAACAAGGGCAGCTGTCTGGAAAGCGATGAAGGAATTAAAAGAGGAGGGCTATAAAATAGAGTCCAAAAGAAAAACAGGCTACCGCCTTCTTTTAGAGAACGACCTTATCTCCCCTCAAGGGATCTCTTCTTATCTTAAACAGGACTTAAAAAAACTGGATATCTTTTCCTATAAGACCATCGATTCCACCAACGAAGAAGGAAAAAGGCTCCTTGGCAGTACTAAAGGTCCTTTTCTTGTAGTATCCGAAGAGCAGACAAAAGGAAAGGGACGCTTAGGCAGACCCTTTTACTCTCCTTCCGAAACAGGAATCTACATGACTTTGGTCTATCCATTTCTAGAAGATGTAGAAATGGCTCTTAGACTCACGACTCTGACTTCTGTTGCCGCTGCAAAATCCATAGAAAAGCTTACAGGACTTCCTGTGGGGATAAAGTGGGTTAATGATCTTTATCTTCGAAACAAAAAAATCGCCGGTATTTTAACAGAAGGTATTACTTCTTTAGAATCGGGAAGAATCGAAACAGTTATTATCGGAATTGGAATCAATATCCGCACAGAAGACTTCCCTGAGGACATAAAAGACTCTGCAGATTCAATTCATAGCAAAGACCTTATCCGCAATCAGCTGATAGCAGAGATCGTGAACGAGTTTTATCATCTCATAGAAGATTCTTCCGATTATTTGGACTATTATCGAGCACATCACATCCTTCAGGGAAAGGAAATCTATTATCTCTATCGGGGAGAAAAAAAATACGGTAAAGTTTTAGGTGTTTCCGACAAAGGAGAATTGATACTCGATCAAGATGGAAAAACCATTCAGATTTCAAGCGGCGAAGTCACTGTACGGCCTCTAAAATAGCCTTATAATTTAAAAGGCACTTTCCCCTTGATCTCAATAGAACCTCCCTTGACGATACTGTCATAAACGAGAATACCTACACCTTCCTTTGCTGCAAGCCGAAGGGTTTCGCCAAAGAGGGGGTCCCGTTCGTCTTGGGGTGTAAAATAATCGGCTCCTGTGAATTGAAGAAGAAAGAAGGCATAGCTTCTATATCCTTCTTTCACGGCACGAATCAAAGAATGAAGATGTTTGACCCCTCTTAAGGTAGGTGCATCGGGAAACTTTGCAGTTTTTTCATTTTCATAAGTTACCCCTTTGACTTCTATCAAATACTTTTCAGGACCCTTCTCCCCATAAATATCGATCCTGGAATCTGTATAACAGTGTTCTCTCTTTAAAAGATCAAAGGCTGGAAGTTCTAAAATTTTCCCCTCCCTTATTCCTTCGAAAACCACCTGATTCGGAACTTGGGAGTCTACGTTAAACCAGACTTCTCCCTTTTTTACAGAAATAAGATCGTATTTCGTTTTTCTTTTCGGAGAGTCGATATAAGCGCAGCCAACTTCTGCCCCTGGAAGAAAAAGTTCCTTCATCCGTCCAGTGTTTTTGACATGCACATTCTCTACCGCACCATGAATTTCTATCTCTGCAATAAAACGGTTAACACGGCGTATAAAACGTCCATTTACACAATTTTCATAGTTCATTATTTACCTCTCAATTCTATTTATATAAAGGAGCATCTCATGAGTACTCAAGAAAAAATCATCCAACTGTTAAAAGTAAAAGCTGTTATCAACCCTTCGGAAGAAATACGACGATCTATAGATTTTATCAAAGATTATTTCAAAAAGCACCCCTTCTTTAAAAGCTGTGTTTTAGGGATTAGCGGCGGACAAGATTCCACTTTAGTTGGAAAACTTGCCCAGATGGCTGTAGAAGAACTTCGCAGCGAAGGAATAGAAGCCGCCTTTCTAGCAGTCCGTCTTCCTTATGGAGAACAAGCCGACGAAGAAGATGCTTTAAAGGCTCTGGAATATATTTCTCCGGATAAAACCTACAGTGTTAATATTAAAGATTCTGTAGACGGTATGGTCTCCGCCCTCGAGCTAAGCGGACAGGACATCTCCGACTATAATAAGGGAAATATCAAAGCCAGAGCCCGAATGATCGCCCAGTACGCCCTTGCCGGAGAACACAGCGGTATAGTTCTCGGAACAGACCATGCAGCAGAAAATATTACAGGATTTTTCACAAAACACGGCGACGGAGCAGCAGATATTATGCCCATCTGGCGCTTAAACAAACGCCAAGGAAAAGCCCTGTTAAAAGAATTAAACTGTCCTAGAGAACTTTACGACAAAATTCCTACAGCAGATCTGGAAGAAGAAAAACCGATGATTGCCGACGAAGCAGCTCTAGGCCTCACCTACAACGAAATCGACGATTATCTGGAAGGGAAAAAAATTCCGGAAGAATCCAGAATAAAGCTAGAACGCTACTTCAAAAACAGCGAACATAAACGCCAGCTGCCGGTTACAGTCTATGATGAATGGTGGAAGGATTAAAAGAACAGTGTGGAATGTGAAAGAGGGGAGAGGGGAGATATGGTTGAAAACGGTAAAAGCATCCGTTTTCTGCTTGACATAAAACTGTTATATTTTTCTTATACTGATAACTTTTTGAAAATACAAAAGCAGGGGCTTTGCCCCTGCTTTTTCAACTTAAGTAGAAAAATGATCGTATTTCTCATTTTTCCTCTTCAACTCCACTCTTTTACTCTCCCACTCTTCCACTCTTTTCTTAAGCTTCACACTTTTTTTTACAGTCTATGAAGGAACAGGCCGCTTTGGAGTTTTGGTTCGAACCAAGTACATTTTGGGGGCATGATTCTGTCGTGGTCTGCTACATTTAATAATTCTTCTACTGTTGTTGCCCAAAGGAAGAACGCAGCCCCCCCTTCATCTTTAACTTTTTCGATGGCGAAGGCCGGTTCTCGGATTCCACCGACAAACTCGAGTCTTTTGTCTTCTTTCGGGTTTTTTATGCCCAATATATCGTCAAAGATATATTTCTGCATAACTGCAGCGTCTAAAGAATCTACAGGATCTTCTGACTTTTTATCTTCTTTTAAGTCAATAGAATAGAATGTATTTCCAACAAATACTGTAGCGTTGAATTTTCCAACAGGATCTCTATAATCTTCTATTTCTTCTACTTCATAATATTCTTTTAATTTTCCTACAAATTCTTCCTCGGAATAAGGACTTAAATCTTTTACGATACGATTATAGGGAAGAATTTTCACTTCATTTTTCGGAAAAATCACAGACAGAAAATATCCGCTTCCTTCTGTCAGTCTATCTTCTTCTTTTCTTTTTTCGTATACATT
>JAAZME010000147.1 GCA_012798975.1 Gallicola sp. | reverse complement strand
TTTTCCAATATATAGTTTTCGTTTTCCCCTATTGTATCGCTTATATCGACAACATAGGTAATAATATCTACATCTTTCAAAGCAGATTCAGAAATATCCAGCATATATTCCCCTAATTTATTTTTAGGTTTTTGTATCCCTGGAGTATCGATAAATATAACCTGCATTTCTTCATTTGTAAAGATCAGCTGAATTCTACTTCTCGTAGTCTGAGCTTTATTTGTGACTATAGATAATTTTTGTTCCATTATATGATTTAATAAAGTCGATTTCCCAACGTTAGAACGACCGACAACTGTGACAAATCCTGATTTAAACATCTTCTTCTCCAATATCTTCTTTTGTAAAAGCATAAGGCAGCAGTTCATTTACACTATAGACTTTAAAATTATGAGTATCTTTTCCAACAATAACCAAAGTTTCTTTATCCGAAAATTCTACAAGGACTTGTCTGCAGATTCCACATGGATGTGTATAATCTGAATCTCCTGCAATCGCCAGCATTTTTATTTTCTTAGAACCGGAATGTACTGCGGTACTTATTGCAACCCGTTCTGCACAGATGGTAGCCGGATAACTGGAATTTTCAATATTTGATCCTGTATAAATATTTCCATCTTCTGTTAAAACCGCGGCTCCTACATGAAATTTTGAATAAGGTGCATATGCATGCTCTTTCGCCTCGATTGCCTTTTTAAGGATGTCCTCTTTTAGATATTCCATAATTTCACCTCTGCTTTCTTTAATTAATCAGCTGTTCTTATATATACCCACTGCTCGTACGATTGCCTTTTCTTTTTCTCTCATGATCTTTTTATCCGATTCCTCTAAATGATCATAGCCTAGCAGATGAAGCATCGAATGGATGGTTAAATAAACCATTTCTCTTAAAAGACTGTGACCAAACTCTTCTGCTTGCTCTTTTGCTTTTTCAACAGAGATTATTATGTCTCCAAGGGGCTTATCTTCTCCATCTATAGCAAATTCAAAATCTACAGGAAAGGATAAAACATCTGTTTCTCGATCAATATCTCTATATTCTCTGTTTAAAGCTTGTATTTCATCATTATTTACAAAAGAAACAGAGACCTCTTTATCTAAAGATAGACGTTCTTCCTCCAAGGTTTTCTGGATAGAATCAATCATTATTGAGAGGATACTGTCTTCGATTTTTATGTCCTGCCTGTCTTCAAACATGATATTCATTATTTATCGTCCTTTTCATAAGCTTCAATTATTCTTTGAACTAAGGGATGGCGAACAACATCTTCTTTTCTGAAGGTCATAAATTCTATTCCCTTTATATCTTTAAGAATATTAGATGCGCTGACTAATCCAGATTTTTTTCCCCTAGGCAAATCTACTTGAGTAATATCACCGGTAATAACAGCTTTGGATCCATATCCGATTCGTGTTAAAAACATCTTCATCTGCTGTGACGTAGTGTTTTGCGCCTCATCTAATATAATATAGGAGTCGTCTAATGTTCTTCCTCTCATATAGGCTAAGGGGGCTACTTCAATCAAACCCTTTTCTACTAGTCTTTGATAATTTTCAAATCCAAGAATATCAAACAATGCGTCATAAAGAGGTCTTAAATAAGGATCTATTTTTTCTTGGAGATCACCCGGTAGAAAACCTAAGCTCTCTCCTGCCTCTACTGCAGGTCTTGTAAGAATAATACGGCGGACTTCATTGTTTTTAAAAGCCTTAATCGCCATTGCCATGGCCAGATAAGTTTTACCTGTACCTGCTGGACCAATTCCAAATACGATATCATTTTTTTTAATCGCGTCGATATATTTATATTGTCCTAATGTTTTTGCCCGTAAGATCTTACCTGATGCAGTATAACTGATCGGCTCTACCAATAATTTCTCCAATTCCTCCCCTTTTCCAATCAAAACCGAATCAATTGTGTAATTCAGCTGTTGATCCGTAAGAGGCTGTTTTTTTATAATCCG
>JAAZME010000286.1 GCA_012798975.1 Gallicola sp. | reverse complement strand
TACGCGGGGCATTGTAGAACCCATACCAATGAGTGTAGTCGTAAGCAGATAAAAAACAGTATAATACCAGGGACTTACATGGTCCATCAATGTTTTAGAGCTGTTTCCAGTATTGCTGATAGCAATAATAGAGAGAATGGGAAGGATAATTCCTGTAGCCAAAAGTCCTAGAGAACCTAGAACCCATTGATTTCCTGTATGGAGTCCGATGTCCGGCGGGAAAATTAGATTTCCCGCGCCGAAAAAGGTAGCGAACAGGGCAAAGCCTGCTATTATGCCTTCATAACCGATTGATTTTCTTTTATCCATAGGATTCCTCCTTGTTTTCGTATACAATTTTACCATTGCAGATCGTCATTGCGATTTCAATATCTTTTAAATGTTCTTTTTCTACGGTGTAGAGATCTTCTTCCAGTACAACGAGATCAGCAAATTTCCCGGTTTCCAACGTTCCCTTTTTGTTTTCGTCAAAGGAAGGATAAGCGCCCATCTGCGTAAAGAGCCGTATAGCCGTATCGATATCCAGACCTTCTTCAGGGAGATATTCTTTTGTCCCAGCTAAATTTTTTCTTGTCACTGCAGCATAAATGTTTTTCATAATATTAAAATCAGTAACAGGCGAGTCGGATCCGCCGCTTAGAGGAACGCTGGCTTCCAGCATACTTTTCCAGCAATAGGAACTTTCCGCCCTTTCTTTTCCAAGTCTTTCATACACCACATTCATATCGTCTTCGATAAAGTTTGGCTGGCTAAGGGCAAGGATATTAGAATCTGCCATACGCTTGATTAAATCTGCGGGAGTGATCTGAGAATGGACAATACTGTTTCTTATAGTGTTTTTGGGGTCATCTACCAGGGTTTTCTCAATCGCATCAATGCCCATCTCTATAGCTTTGTCGCCGATGCCGTGAATCGCCACACTCATATTATTGTCAGCGGCTTCTTGTACATAATGGTCTAAGGTTTTTTGATCAAAAGTAATATCCCCTAAGGTGTCTTTATCGCTGTAAGGTTCTCTCATAGCGGCGGTTCTTGCGCCTAGGGATCCATCTTGAAGGAGTTTGCGAGGTCCCAGCCTAAAGAGGGAATCTCCATCTTTATCGGTAGAATAACCTGCATCTATAAATCTTTTGAATTCTTTGTCATATAAAAACAAACACTGCTCATAGACTCGTATATTTAGTTCATCTTTTTCTTCTAAAGAACGATAAGCTTTTATAATCTCCTCGAAATCGCAGGGCAGAGTCTGAAAGTCATCAGAATGGATAGAAGTGATCCCTGCTTTATGAAGATGAGATACGCTGTAGCGGATCAGCTCTTCGATATCTTCTGTTGTAAAATCAGGTAAAATGCTCATATAAAGCTTGTTCGCTTCTTCGCGCAAAATACCTTTATCCCAGTCGATAAGAGGTTCATAATCAGGATGATATCCTTTTGTTTTAACCATCTCTAAAGCTTTTGTGTTCATAGAGGCGATATGGCCGCAGGAACGAAGAAGACAAATGGGAATCTCTGTTGATACTGCATCAAGATCATCTTTTGTAATCATTCTTTTTTCTTCTAAATAAGCTTGATTCCATCCCATTCCCAATATATAAGATTTCTTTTCTTGAATTTTTTTCTGAACCATTTCCTGTATGTCTTTGATAGAATTTTGTCCAAATAATACTAGATTTGTACTGAAAAAAGCATAATGAATTAAATGCATATGGCTGTCGATAAAGCCGGGAAGAACTCGTTTGCCTTGAAGGTCGATTTTGTTAGAGCAATTTTTTTTCAACCCTTCCTCGTCACTTCCAAGAAAAAGAATTCTTTCATTTTCGATACCAATAGCTGAAAATTCACTGTTATTCGAATCCAAAGTAGATATTTTTCCGTTGTATAATAAAAGCATAGTACTCTTCCTTTCTTTTTCACGTTACAATAGTAAATTTTATTATAACATGAAAATTATGGTTTTTTGAGTGGAAATGAAACAAAAGGCTAAAGGACAAGGCTTTATGAAGGAGCAGTTCTATTATTCAATATTTCTTCGGATAATTTTATAAAAACATTTGACAAAATAGAAAAACATGTCTATACTTAAGTCAATTGAATATTAAACCAATAAATTCTAGGAATAGAACGAGTAGGTAAAGCATAAAGTTATAGAGAGTCGAGGATGGTGGAATCTTGACATGGAGTGTTTGCTGAATGGATCTATGAGAAGTGGTGTGAAATCTTTGGAGAGTACCACTAGCCGTAAGTCTTACGTTACAAAGACAGGGTATCGAAAATCAGAAAGATTTTTCCGTACCTGATAAAGAGAGATTGTTTTTACAGTCTAAAATGGGTGGCAACACGAGATAAGGTATTTCGTCCTATAGGGAGAAGTGCTTTTTTTATTGCCCTAAAACATTCATAAACTGTAAAAATCAT
>JAAZME010000221.1 GCA_012798975.1 Gallicola sp. | reverse complement strand
TCACGAACAGACAAAACCGTTGATATCTTCCCACAAACGAGAGCCAATGTTGGATATGTTTCCAACTACGAGTGTGGATATGTTCCCCTTAACCATAGGGGTTGAGAACGCAGTTTTGATAGCTATCAAGGCAACTCGAAACATGTGGAAAGTGTGGGACTTTTGGACAGAGAATAGAATAATGTCTAATCGTTATAAGTATAATTATTAAATATCAAGCAATAGTTGCATCGGATTATGCTATTAACATTGTAAAATATTATATAAAAACAATGAGAATGCAATTAAAAAAGAACAAGAACGACAGATAGATTCAGCTAAAGGATAATTAAAATGAATACTCTGCTTTGTACTTGGATAAAGAATAGAGTTATAAGAGAATAAGCAGGACATATTCAGAAAACTAATAGTAAGATAAGATATAAACACTACACCACATTATATAACGGAGGGATGGTATTGCTTTTTCAGTATGGAGAAAAAGAGTTAGACTATTTAAAATCAAAAGATAAAAAACTTGGAGAGCTTATAGATCATGTAGGATATTTGGAGATCCCAGTAGATGAGGATGTGTTTTCATCTGTTGTAAGACATATTATCGGGCAGCAGATTTCTATGGCGGCTCAAAATACGATATGGAATCGGTTAAAAGAGAAATTAGGAAAAATAAGTCCAGAAAAAATTCTCAGCCTTTCAAGAGAAGAACTCCAGTCTATCGGTATTACCTTTAAAAAAGCAGACTATATATTAAATTTTGCTCAGCAAATCTATGAGGAATCCTTTAGTATGGCAGCATTGCATGAGATGTCTGATGAAGAAGTCATTAAAGAGCTGTCTAAGATAGAGGGTATCGGTCCTTGGACAGCTGAAATGATTATGACCTTCAGCATGCAGCGTTCGGATATTCTCAGCTATGGAGATTTAGCGATACTTCGGGGAATGAGAATGCTGTATCGCCACAGAAAAATAGATAAAGCAAAATTTGAAAGATATAGAAAACGCTATTCACCCTATGGGTCTATTGCGAGTTTTTACCTATGGGAACTGGCTGAAGGAGATTTTCCTGAGGTCATAGATCCGGGGATAAAGAGGGTTAAAAAGTAAATTAAGAGCAGGAGTTGGGAATATCGGGATTTGAGATTGGTTAAATAGCTGTAGAGGAGGTATTTATAGTTACTCTATACTTTAAAGAAATAAAAGAAAGACCGATTTCTTCTTCTGAAGAGTACTTGCATCGTGCAAGTGCTTTTATTTTTTAAGTAGTTTTTACCAGTGCAATTTTAAAACAGCTTCTATATCTATCTGCAGGAGCAAAATGGGTACATAGATAGGAACTAGAAAAGACTGGAATTATGTGACAGCTATAATTTCCATAAACAGGGACACAAAGGAGGTGCTAAGATGATTAAAAACAATAAACAACATCATGTATACAATATCTTTGAATATATCTTGTTTTTCTTTGGATATGCAGGGATTGGTTATTTATATGAAACCATTCTTGAAGTTATTATTTATCGGTGGGGATTTAGCAACAGGGGAGTTTTATTTGGACCTTGGCTGCCGATCTATGGGGTCGGGGGGATTGTATTCGTATTATTATGGTATAGGCTGATTCGAAATAAGCCTATTAAAAAGAAGCTGCTTCTGATTCCGGCTGTTTTTCTTTTGACTATGGCTACGGCAACATTTCTAGAACTTCTCACAAGCTATATACTAGAGTGGACTATGGGAAGCTGGCCTTGGCAGACTTATATAGATTATGACTTTAATTTTCAAGGGAGGATTGCCCTTAGTCCCAGTATTCGATTCGGTTTAGGAGGAGTACTGTTTTTGTATTTTGTACAACCTTTTTTCGAAAAGATCGTGAAGAAAATAGGTAGAAGGAAAACAAAGATTATCGCAGGAGTGCTTCTACTTTTAATTCTGTTAGATATGATTTATTCTTTTATAGCAGCATAGAAATGGCTATAAAACGTACTGGGAGAAGAAATGGAAAAGATATATTTAAGAGTGGTTAAAACAAAAGAAAATATTACGCATAGTTTCTTAGAGCTGCTTGAAAAAAAGAGTATTGAAAAGATTACAGTAAAAGAGTTATGCGAAAAGGCAAGAATAAGCAGAAATACATTTTATCAGCATTATCAGTATAAGGTAATCCATCATATCTCTTTATGGAATAAAGTTTAACTTTTTGTTTGTCGAGAGATCATTGTTAGAACAGGTATAAAGATGTAAAAAGTATTCCTATTGCAGCGGAAGTTCGTTTTGGCAATGGGAATAGTTTTTGTCAATGAATAAAGGAATGCGGACTTTATTGCTGCTGGAAATTATTTATTTTCGATCCCTGCCAGCCCCACAGCTCCAGGTCCGCCGTGGCAGGATATGACCGCACCGGCGTCTACCCATTCTGTCTTCGTTACGCCTTGTTCTTTTAGAATCGTTTCGATTTCAATGATATCTTTTTTCTCTAAGCCGTGCACTTTTACAAGGCGGATCGTCTCCCGGTCAAGTTCAAAACGGCTGAAAAATTTATCGATCATATTTTTGTAGGCTTTTTTGAAACTACCCCGATACTTTGAGCCAGCGACCAGATACCCGTTTTCAAGATTGATCGTGGGGTAGATTTCAAGAGCATCGCTCCGATATAAGAGGCATTTGAAATTCTTCCTCCAGCTTTTAAATACAATAAGCTGTAGGGCAAGAATACAAATCGCGTTCTTTCTCTGATTTCTTCTACAAATTGAATAATATCCTGAGCTTCTGCGCCGGGATTATTCTCTATATATTCTGCGGCAGCGATAACAACTGTCCCAAGACCTACTGTGCAGTTTTTACTGTCGATCATATGAACGTTTGAAAACTCCTCGGCAGCAATTCTCGCAGAGTTTAAGGAAACAGTTGTTACTGAGGAATAGGCGATATATATGATTTCTGCATCGAGATAGGTTTCGTTAATATTTCTAAAGATTTCTGTAAAGTCGTTAGGGGTTGATCCGGAGGTAGTAGGTAAAATTTTGTTTTTCTCATAATAATCAAAAACATCTTCAGCTTTTATGTCGGAATCTTTAAAGGTGTTTTCTCCAAAATTTACATACATAGGGACGATTTTAATGTTAAAGCGGTCGATATATTTTTGCGGCAGATCGGCGCCGCTTTCTGTAACTAGAATGAATTGACTCATATTTTATCTCCAAGGTTTATTTTGCAAGTATCGTGAACTACGTTTATTTCATAGTATCATATAGGACTATGAAAAAAGAATGTTTTTATAACTTACTAGAAGAAGTTTCAATTCTAAAGCGAAAAAGCGGGAACAAGTCTATAATCAAGATAATTATACTTTGCATACCTTTACTGATAGAAAGGGGTAATGGAACGAATTTTAAAAGATAATATAATTCAAAGAAAAGTGCCGGAAAGAGATTTACTCGTCTCCGGCACTTTGTTGTTGTAAAGCTAGAAAGGTTGTTCTAATTCATAAGGTCGCGTTTTCGATATCCGATAAAACCTGCTGCAGACAATAGAATAAACAAAACGGTCATAAGAATAGAAGCTCCCCAAGTAATTTCTTCTAAAGGATAGGAAACTACATTTCCAAAAGGAGTAAGATCTCCTAAAATGTCCGGGAAATCCAGCATATCCCCTAAATAGACGATCACAAAGTTGTAGCATAAAAAGATGTAATTCAGCCAAGCAAATCTAGGAGTGATGCCGATTAAAAAGGTTGAGACTCCGATCATAAGCCATATAGCAGGGACGTATAGAAGAGCTGCTTTTATAAATATTTCCAGAGTGGGTATATTTTCCAAATATATCCTTCCTACAGACCAAAATCCTAATGCTACTAAGACTTGCAGGATAAAGGCGGTGCATATAGAGATTATAAAAAAGGAAAACAAATATTCATAACGGGAGACTGGTTTTGTTAATATTTCTTCGCTCAAACCTTTATGTTCTTCGCTGATTATTCTGTGAAGAAAAGCGAGGGAAGGTATAGTTGTGATGATCGCCATAATCACCATAAGCAAAGAAATAAACTGTTCTGTCAAAGAGTGGACTCCTTGTACATTAAACATGTTTTTCAAAAGATCAGAAGAATTGATATAGTTTTCCAAATCTCCAAACACAGAGCCATACATTCCAGAAAATATAAAAATGACCAAAGCCCAAATAAGAAAGCCGCTGCGGTTGATTCGAAAGGCAAAAGTTTTTATCCCGGAAAGAAATACGGATGCCGAAGATTTTCCTTTTCTTTCAGGAATGAGACCGCTGCCGAGATCCCTGTTTTTGGCAAAGAAAAATGAAAGAAGTGCAACTAGGATTATTTCGAGGAGCAAAATCCAAAAGGGCCATATATAATCGTTGACGAAGTTTTCTGTTCTTGTGACAAGACCAAGAGGAGAAACTAAAGACAATGCTTCCATCGAAACGTCGCCGACTGCTCTTAAAATATAGCTTAAAAACAAGAGGAAAAAACCTGCACCCATTACAGCTCTATTGTTTGTAAAAATTTCTCCTAACAAAGAGACGATACAGGCAAAGAGAAATCCATATCCATAAATTCCAGCTGAAAAGATAATCGCTCCCTTTAGATAAATATCAGGGGAAATAAAATACATCCCTATAGCTGTAGCTAGTAAAAGGATTAGATTTGCAAAAAAGGCGATGATTAAACTTGCTGACAGATTAGAAAGTCTTCCTACAGGTAAAGCCCGAAGGAGTTCTGTCCTTCCTAGTTCTTCATCCTTTCTGGTATTGCTTGAGACGATGAAGATATTCATAGCTCCGGCGATTAAGGCTGAAAAAACCATCATATAATTCGCATAGATAGAGCCGATAGTATAGCTGTCTTCTACAAAGACGGGGCCTATCATCGCGATCATCGCAGGGTTTTTCATCGTGTCCACTAAAACCTGAGAGTTTGAAGAGGTGTCTAGTATTCCTTGAAATACAGGGACAAAACCGACCCCGTAAGCAATTAAAGCGATGATCCAGATTAAAATCTTGATTTTGTCTTTTTTTAAAATGAAACCGATAATGCTTCCAGTATTATAAAAGAGATGTTTCATTATTGAATCGTCCTTTCATAATGGCTCATAAATAATTCTTCAAGGGTAGGAGGCTGTGTTTCCAAAGTCAAAATATCATATTTGCTGATTAAGGAAATAATTTCCCCTAAGTTTTTGCCGTCTACACTGAATTCTGTCAAACCTTCGTTTATATGAAAATCGTGAACTGCATGATTCGATTCGAAATCCGACAAGGGTT
>JAAZME010000278.1 GCA_012798975.1 Gallicola sp. | reverse complement strand
CCGTTTTCTTCTGTTATAAATGGAAGGATTAAACAGATCCCCTATTCCAATATGAAGTAATAACTCCAATAAATTATTAACAAAACTCCACCAACTCTTCGGCAAAGAATTTTTATCGTATGTTCCGATAATTTTATGCTGAGGCCTTTTTCGAAAGTCAATCGTAATTTGGAAATCTCTTCGAGGATTATTATCTTCTATTGTATCGTTCTCATTGCCGGCAATTTGATTAAAAAAACTATAATCCCATTGATCTAAAAAAGAGGAAATGATTTGATCTACTTTATATATTTTGCTAATCTCGCAAATCCCTTCTACCCGCTGTTCGTGTTTTAGCGTTTCAGTTTGTCTATCGATAATCAGTATTTCATAGTAATCTTCGAATCCGCTGAAAAAAGAATCATTCTTTATGGATTTTACATTTAGAGATAATGTACTGTGATATTCTAGTTTTATTCTCTCTATTTTCTCTTTTATTAAACCTTTTCCATCAAAAAGCAGAAGATTTTCTATTTTTATCCTGTCTCTTATTCTTTTTGATAATTTTTCCAAGGACTCTTCTTCCTGAAAAAGATATCCAGAATACTGAAAAACCTCATTTTTCTGATTTTCCAACTTTACAAGCCAAAAACTTTGCTGATCAACTATATCTAAAGCGATATCTTTTTTAAAATATGTACTTAATTCTAAGAGAAGTTTTTCTGCATGTTGTTTTGTTATTTCGATCTCTTTTATTCTTCCTGGATCTAAATTTCCTTTTTTCTCTTCATAAATATAAGCTTCAAGTGAAACATTTCCATCTTCTGCTAGGATAAGTTTCTGCTGAATTTCTTCTCTATCTTCTAGCGGTTGACCAAAGATCGCATTATTTGAGATAATAGTAATTTTTTTCGGCTTACCCCTAAAAAGAAATGGATTCATGCCAGTATTTGAACATAGCATTTCCATTCGTCCTAATACTGTAATAAACCAAAGGCGGTTGAAGGGAATTAAGAGACCTTCTTTTGTCCATTGACTTAAATGCTTCCACATGGAAAAAAGAATCGTTCCTAATCTCTCTTTATCTGAAATTCGGATAAGCTCTTCGTAAAGCACAGATATATCCGCCAACGCTTCTTTTTGAACCAGCCCGCCGGATTGAAGTTCTTCTGCCCTTATCTGAAAACCTAGAAAAACACTCCTTCGGAAAATTTTGATTCACTTCGGATTCCTTTGTCATGGGGTTTTGAAAAATCAATATCCATTTATATGCAAAATCAGAGATCTTTTTTTTATCTGCCATGGCTGTTCTCCTCTCCTTTGAGCCTATTGATGTAGATAAATATCCTTGCCTATACTTCTATTTATCTTATCCATAATTTTTATCTATGATTTTAAAAAAAGAAGCAGAATCCATCTTCTGCTTCTTTTCATAAAAAAACTACTTTGCACTGCTCCATCCGCCATCGATAGGCAAAGCTATACCAGTAACATAAGCTGCCTCTTCAGAACCTAAAAATATCGCTCCTGCATTCAGCTCTCCTTCATTGCCTGGTCGTTTTAATGGTACAGTAATTCCCATATATTGTTTGAAATCATCTGTTTCCAATGTGTCGATCGTTAACTCTGTAGTGAAAAACCCAGGGCAAATTGCATTTACAGTGATTCCTTTTGGAGCCAGCTCTGCAGCCGCCGCTCTTGTAAAGTTTATTACACCGGCTTTTGAAGCATGATAGGCAGAGGTGTTTTGATTCGTTCCTAAAATCCCGTACATAGAAGCAATATTAATAATTCTTCCGTAATTCTTTTCCGCCATTTTATTCGCCACAGCACGCGTCATCTTAAATACTGAAGAAAGGTCCGTTTCGATCGTAAAATCCCATTCTTCATCCGTCATTTCAGTTACAGCTGCATTCTTGCTGCTTCCTCCGTTGTTGACTAAGACATCTATTTTGCCAAATTCTTTAACAGCCTTTTCTACAGCTTCATTTACTTCTTCTGTAACAGTAACATCACATTTTACAGGCAGTACTTTCGTTCCGTATTGTCTTAAATCTTCTGCTACAGCTTCCAACTTTTCTATACGTCTTGCGGTAATAACTAGATCCGCCCCTTGTTGTGCAAATCCTCTGGCCATTTGTGTGCCAAGACCTGAAGATCCTCCAGTGATAAAGACTACTTTTCCCTTATAATCAAACATAATTCCTCCTATAAAATTTACACTTGTAATTCAAAGTTTTATATACTTATAAATACTATTATATCCTATATTCATTATCTGTCGCCAGTCTGATATATAAACAGACTATTTCCCTGTTTATAGAAAAAAGACTGGAGATATATTCTCCAGCCCTGTTGGTTTTATTTAAGATCTTTCTTTTTTTCCTTTTCCTTTTTCTCAGAGACTTCTTCAAACTCTTCTAAAAGCTGTTCTCTATCTTTTTTAGATAAAGCCTTTTTCGCAATAGCTGAGAACTCATCCTCTTCCTCATCCATATGATGCTCTAACACCTCTTTTAACACAGCGAACTTCGCATCCCAAGTTTCATTTTCTATAGATGTTCTTTCTAATACACTAAACTGGTAATTTCCAAGCTTATGCTCCTCGATCATTTCTAAAACCGTATCTAAGTCTTTTCCCGACACATTCTCTTTTACAGCCGGAAACACTACTGCTTCTTCCCCGTTATGATGACCGTATAATTTAACAAACAGTTTTCTAAAAAGCTTCTTTTTTTCTTTTCCAGATGCCTTTTCGATTTTCTTCATCAATTTTTTAAACTCGCTATGTTCTTCTTTGTTATGCTTAATATAATCCATGACGCCCCCCAATAATGTTTTTATACTTCAGTTATTTATACCTGTCCATCCTAAATTTAAACAAATTATGAAATTTAGAGATTTTACATAAAAAAGGGCTTATGTGCTCAGCCCTCATAAAATCTATTTTTCATTCTCCAGTTCTTGTATGGCTTTTTCTAAACGTTTTTTATCTTCTCCTGAGATCTTTGGAAATTTAGGATTGATACTCTTTAGAAGATCCAGAGCAATTTCGCCGGCAAGAAGCCTTGAATACCAAGCATTGTCTGCAGGCAGTATATACCAAGGCGCCCAGGGTGTGGAGGTTTTTTTAATTATTTTCTCATAAGAATCTTGAAACACATCCCATCTTCTCCGGTCTTCGATATCGCTGAAAGAAAATTCCCAATTCTTTTCGGGATCTTTCATTCTTTCTAAAAGCCTATCTCTTTGAGCCTCTTTAGAAATATAAGGGAAGATTTTAATAATTGGAAAACCGCTTTCTACTAAATATTTTTCGTATTGATTGATATGATTGCAGCGTATTTCCCACGTCTCTTTATCCTTTCTCTCCCCGTGGTCTGGAATCGTCCCTTCACCATCTTTTGCCAGCAATGCCAGTATTTCTTCATAATAGGAACGGTTTAACACAGAAATTTGTCCTCTCTCCGGCAAAGCTTGATGGCTTCTCCATAAAAAATCATGCTTTACTTCCACTTCTGAGGGTTTATGGGAGGAGGTTATTTTTAACCCTTGTGGAAGAAGATGCTTGAATATAAAGGCTATGATTTCGTCTTTTCCAGCTGCATCCATCGCCTGCAATATTAGCACGATCCCCTTTTTTTCTTCTGCATGAAATTTTGTATGAAGATCCGCTAATCTTTCAGTCATTTCCGGAATTAATTTTTCCTGCAATTCCTCATCAGAGTAGAGAGTCTTTTCGCATTGGTTGAAGTCCTTCAAATCCAGTTCTTTATCTGAATCAAACCGGTATTTGCTAATGTCTATTTTCATTTTTTCTCCTATTTTCTTTATTTTTTATTAAAATACCCCAACCCATAAAATCTATTCACTCTGCTTTTTGTTTTTTATACCCTGTTTATCCGCGAAAAATAAATCATCTTGGATTAATTCACTTTATTTCTTGGTGTTTCTCCATTCTTATAGTCCAATAAATTGTCTACACAGGCTCTTCCCATTTCCATTCTCGCCTCCACAGTAGCATTTCCTAAATGGGGAATAAGAGTAACATTATCCAATTCTAAAAGCTCCTTTGAAACTTTCGGCTCAAATTCGTATACATCTAAGGCCGCACCTTGAATAGCTCCCTCTTTTAACGCTTCTACCAACTCTGACTCGTTCATCAAAGGACCTCTCGCTGCATTGATAAAATAAGCTGATGATTTCATCTTATCAAACTCTTCTTTCCCAATCATATGATGAAGCTCTGGAGCAAAAACAGTATGAATACTTAGAAAATCTGATTCTTTTATTACGTCTTCCTTCTCCTTATATACAACCCCTTCCGACTCGATATCTTCTTTTCGATTTCTGGAATAATATATTACATTCATCTCGAATGCCAGCGCCCTTTTTGCAAGAGTCTTTCCGATGTTTCCCATACCGATAATCCCCAACGTTTTACCTTTTATCTGATTACCCAGAAAATAAGTCGGTCTCCATCCTAAAAATTCGCCCTTGCGGAGATTTTTTTCAGCTTGTGATAATTTTCTGGAGGCGGAAAGTATCAATGCAAAGGCAAGTTCTGCTGTCGAAACAGCCGAAGAAGGAGCAGGGGCATTGGTCACAACAATCCCTTTTTCCTTAGCATACTCCATATCGATATTATCGAAACCGGCGCCGTAATTTGCGATGATCTTTAATGTTTCTCCCCCGTCTATTATTTCTTTATCGATCTTATCCGATAAGGGGCAAACCAATCCCTCCGCATCTTTTATTTTATCCATGATCTCTTCTTTCTTGAGAGGAGTATTGCTGTTGTGATAATCTACATCAAAATTTTCTTCTAATGCCTTAATAATTTCTTCTGGTATCCTGCTTGTTACTACTATTCTCAATTCTTATCCCTCCTTTTATTCTTCTTTAACTACTTTACCCAATATTTTCTGGTAAAATCAAAGTAAGTATCTATCATAGATATAGAAATAGAAAGGAGTTATTATGGACCAAATATCTTTATTGGAAAAAACAAGAGACTATATAAAATTCCCTATCCGTAAAATTGCCCCTAATGAAGATCTTTTAAATAGATTTCAAGAACATATACCAGAAGATGTTCTGTTTTAAGCAAATAATATAGATCTCGTCCTTTTAGCGAGGCTTTTTATGAATGGACTAAAATTCAGGAAACAAATTCTATTATTAAAAAATTTTTCCGCAGATAGCAGCTGTAAAAAACAGGGATCCTGCTACTATATTTATAAGAATCCCTGTTTTTTGTTAAGTTTCCTTTTTCTTTTTTATTCGAAGAAGCTCTCCTTTTATCTATTTTAAAATTCTTCCCCTCATCTTATAAGGCAGGTAGAAGAATCTTTCGCAATCTTATGTATCCGTATTCATCTATTTCTTTTAAAAATTGCAAGAACTCAAAAGAGCCACTACAATAAAGATTAATATCGCCTTTTTCATGATCTTACCTCCGTATTCATAATCAATATTTGTACTCTCTTATTTTACCTTAATTATCCTAACAACTATCTTCAAAAAAGCTACATGAAATACAAGAAATTTCTACATTTTATTTTTCAGCAAATAAATATCTTAATTAATGATATTATATTTATAAATCAGGCTATTAAGAAGAAAAATAATTCTATTTCCTTAACCTAAAATACAGGAGGTTTATTATGAAATACCGTCTCTACAATCGTTTGGCTGAAAAGCCCACAAAATGGCCTATATGGTACGGCCTTGTTCCTTTTCTTCTCATGGCTGTCCCTTCCTTTCTGCTGAACTTTCTTACTATGATTCCGGGACTTGGCAACGTAATCATACAGCTTAGCTCTATTCTTCATTTGATCATTGCCTTTCTTTTGATCTATATCGTCTTTGTGTTCCTTTCAAAAAAGAAACCCAGATCTGCAGACTTAGGCTTTGATACGAAAACATTAACGAAAAAAATATCATTATTGTTCTCCTCACCTTTGTTATCACTCATTTGATCTTTTATTTTCTATCAAAATTAAGAGGCGTTACTTCTAATCCTCAAGTAGAATTTACAAGTGGAGGATTCGGAAAAGGCTTTGTTGCTGATCTAATACTCATAATTGCTGGAACCATAATCGCTCCAGTTTTTGAAGAATTGATTTATCGCGGATTTATGCTGCGCTCTTTTCATGATGGATTATTAAAATTTTTCCCAAAATCTACTGGGATTTTTGGTATTCCCGCAATTCTTTCCATCATTTTAACAGCCATAGCTTTCATCCTGCCCCATGTTGCTGATCTAAATATTAGTGTAATGACACTCGCCTATTTTGTAACGAGTGCCGGATTCAGTATTGTTTATCTATTGACTCGTTCTATGACAGCAGCTATGGTTAGCCATTCCCTTCAAAGCTGTTTTGCTACTACGCAGATTCTGATATTCGGACATGGAGACTATGCAGTATCCCCAATTGTATACGGAATTTCAATATTTTGTCCTGTTATCGTCTATTTTATAGGAACAGCAATGCAGAAAAGATATGAAAAAAGGGAACAAATAGTAGAATAAACTTAAAAAGAGCTTTCCTGATGGAAAGCTCTTTTTAAGTTTATAGAAATATACAAATAATACTTTTCTATATTCTTAGGATATATTAAATTATTGACCTTCTAAAAAGATTTTTTCTTATTCAAATCTTTCTTCTGTTCCTTGATCATCCTTAAGGTAACAGGGTCCATTTCACCATGATAAAATTTGTCCAGCACTTTCTGAAAAATAGTATCCCCGCTGATAGATAAAAACAATGTCATGGATGATCGTAGTTTCTTATCGTCTGGAGACCCAAAAACTGCAGTTGGATCACTTGTATCTATTTCCAGCAACGCCTGTGTTATCTCTAAAAGTCTCATCCAAAGAACCTTGTTTTTTGTATACTCCTGTGCTTCTTTCAGATCTTTTATGCCATAGTAAAGTGCTGTTTCGCTTCTCCCCAACCCTTTAAGCTGAGGGAAGATATACCACATCCAATGTGACTTTTTTTGTCCTGATTGAATTTCCCGAAGGGCTCTGCTATACGAGTCTTCTTGCGCCTTTAAAAAACGATCTAGTGATGCCATCTTATTTCTCCTCTATTTTTTTCATATTGCTCTATCGATATAATAAAATACGGTCTTGCAGTTATTTTACCCATAAAAACAGTGTTCATTAAATATTAAATTATTTACATAAAAAGATAATTTTGTCATTTATTAAGGTCTATCTTGTTATCTCTTCAGAATGCTTGGGTAGATAATTAATGAAGCAAAAAATAAAAAGAGGATCTACATATGACACATGATAAATACAAAGAATTAATACAAATATTAGAAGAATGTACCGCTGCCTGCAGTCATTGTTTCGATGCTTGCTTGAAGGAAGAAGATGTAAAAATGATGGCTGGCTGTATCCGCTTAGATGTGGAATGTTCTGAAATCTGTTCCCTGTTTTCAAAAGGGCTCGCAAGGGATACCCCCTTCGTGAAAGAACTCGCAGCAGCTTGTGCCGCAATATGCGAGGCCTGCGGCAAGGAATGCGAAAAACATGATCATGATCACTGCCAAAAATGTGCAGAAGCCTGCTTTAAATGTGCGAAAGCCTGTAAAGATGCCGCTTAGTATTTAAATATGCAAAAGCCGGGCAGCTTAAAGAGGCTCCTGCTGTTATAATAGGAATTTTCT
>JAAZME010000182.1 GCA_012798975.1 Gallicola sp. | reverse complement strand
TGTCATAACTACAAGGATATGCATATCCTCTTCAAAGGCTAAATATTCTGCTGCAGTTAAGGCGGCTCTAGGAGTAGATATTCTTTCAACAATAGGCGCATCGGCAAGGTTTATAAAAGAGACTAGCCTTTGGGAAGCACCAGATTCTTCAAAGGTAGATTTGAAGAAGTTATAATCATCGTGTTTGATTCCAAGTCCTGCAAAGACAATTCCAAATTTTTCATCGGAATTTTTCAGCTTTGCCTGGCGGACGATTTGTGCGGCTAACTGATTATGGCTTAAACCATTAGAGGAGAAAATAGGAAGCTTTTGTCCACGGATTAATGTAGTTAAAGCATCTATAGATGAGATACCTGTTTCTAGATAGTCCCTAGGGTATTGTCTTGCAAAGGGGTTGATAGGGCTTCCGTTAATATTATAAGTTTTTTCAGAAAGAATCGGTTCTCCGCCATCGATAGGCTCCCCTAGTCCGCTAAAAGTTCTGCCTAATATATTCTTGCTTAGATGGATTTCTAAAGGGGAACCTTTAAAAGTAACGGTAGCATTATCGGTAGAGATTCCAGAAGTTCCCTCAAAGACTTGGGCGATTATCGTATCTCCTTCGATGCGGATGACCTTTGCCCGTCGGAGCTCTCCGCTGTCAAGGCGGATATCCATCATCTCTTCATAGCCTGCACCGGCTACGCCTTTTAATACAATTAAAGGACCTTCTATTTTGCTTAATTTTAAATATTGTTTAATCATCATAATCACCGTTTTCTTTCGCATCTTTCTTCAATTGATCATAGTACAATGTGATCTTTCCGTTTAATTTGTTGAAATATTCCATAAAATCTTCATTAGGAATGTCGTATTTCATTCTTTGGATTTCAGCGAAAAGATCATCGTTTTTAACAAGAGTTAATGCGACATGGTTTTTAACAGCATCCATAGACTCTGTATAGAGAAGATCAATGGTTTTTAGCATTTGATATTGTTTTTTCAATGGGACATAAGTGTCAAATTCATTATTGGCATTTTGCTGCAAGAATCCTTTTTTTATGACCTTTGCGATCTCAAGAACAAGCCGTTGATCAGAAGGAAGGACATCTTCTCCTACCAGCTGTGCGATCTGATTTAGTTTGTCGTCTTGGGAGAGAAGATCCATCGCTCTATTTCGAAGAGGCAGAAGTTCAGAAGATACATTTTCATCATAATAATCTTTTAATAATGGAATGTACTCGCTATAGCTTGTGAGATAATTTACTGCTGGATAATGTCTGATATAAGCTAAAGCTTTTTCTAAAACTAGAAAAGAAGAAACAAATCTCTTTGTATTTTCTGTTACCGGCTCAGAAAAATCTCCTCCTGGAGGGGAAACGGCGCCGATAATAGTGACAGATCCTTCTTCGCCGCCTAAGGTTTCAACATAGCCGGATCTTTCGTAGAACTGTGCAATTCTTGAAGGAAGATAAGCCGGATAACCTTCTTCAGCAGGCATTTCTTCCAGACGTCCTGAAATTTCTCTCAAAGCTTCTGCCCATCGAGAGGTAGAGTCGGCCATGATTGCGACATGATAGCCCATATCTCTGTAGTATTCTGCAATAGTAACACCTGTATAAATAGAAGCTTCTCTGGCAGCTACGGGCATATTTGAAGTGTTTGCAATTAAAACGGTCCGTTCCATCAAAGGTCTTCCAGTTCTAGGGTCGGTAAGTTTCGGGAAGTCTTCTAATACTTCAGTCATTTCATTACCCCGTTCGCCGCAGCCGATATAAACGATAATATCAGCGTCAGACCATTTTGCAAGCTGATGCTGTGTCATCGTTTTTCCTGTACCAAAACCGCCTGGAAGAGCAGCGCTGCCGCCCTTTGCAATGGGGAAGAACACATCGAGTATTCTTTGGCCGGTTACAAGGAGTTTCGAGATCGGCATTCTTTTTTTAGAAGGTCTGGGAACACGAACTGGCCAGTTTTGATAAAGCTTAAGAGCTGTCTTTTCATGATCTTCATTTTCAAGAACGACAACGTCTGTTTCAATATTGTATTTTCCAGAAGGAAGGACTTTGATTGCCTTTCCCCCTTTGTTTGGAGGAACCATAATTTTGCTTTCGATAAGAGTTGTTTCTTTTACCTTTGCATAAGTGTCGCCGGCATTTAAAATATCTCCTTCTTTGACTGTGATTTCTACATCCCAAAGTTTATCTTTATCAAGAGAGATTAAACCGATACCTTCACCGATGAAGTTGCCGGTCAAATTATAAATAGTTTCCAAAGGCCTTTGAATACCGTCGAATATATTTCCGATGATCCCAGGTCCTAATGTAGCAGAAAGAGGCATCTCCATTGAGCTGATTTCCTCTCCTGTTTTAAGACCCTGCGTTTCTTCGTATACTTGAATGGTTCCTATATTTTGAGCGATTGCAACGATCTCGCCGATTAATTTCTTATCGCCTACAGCTACCATATCTCTTACTTTAAAACTGCCGATAGGTTGGGCTTTTACGACGGGACCGTTGATATCTATAATTTTAGTGATGTCTTTATTTTCCATTTTCTACACTTCCTTAATGGGCTTGTCCCGCTTTTAGAAATTGTTTCGCGTCATTGTTTATTCTGCTTCTGTTTTCTTCTACTATATAGTCCATAGTACAATTGATTTGAGAGGAGTGATCTTCACTTAAAATAATAGCTCCGCCGATTTTAATTTCTTTCTTTACAGCAGTTTTATTTTGAGGGAAAAGTTCTTTTACGATTTTTTCATCTCGGGAATAATTGTTTTCTGAAAGATAGATGAGATCTTGATCCGAGATACTAGATTTATTTTTCAAAAGCTGGTCTTTTAAAAAATCAGCCCCTTCTTCTCCTTGATAAGATTTTTTCAGCTTTTTTAAAAGAGATTTTTGAAGATCGGCATAAATTTCGTTTTCCGCATCGGAAAGGAGAGATTCTCCTTCTTTTTGGGCTTGGGAGAGGA
>JAAZME010000295.1 GCA_012798975.1 Gallicola sp. | reverse complement strand
TTACACCTCAATGGCTTAAAAGCTTAATTGACGGCAATCAGGAGGAATCGAAAGATTATATTATCTTAAATGTTGCATGGGGAGAAGAAGCAGATAATCCGGCTTACACAGAAGGTCATATACCTGGAGCTGTTCATATGAATACGGATAATATCGAATCAGAAGAGTTTTGGAATATCCGTACACCGGAGGAAATCGAAGCTTTATGCAAGAAATTTGGTATTACAAAGGATACAACGGTAGTTGTATATGGCGCTACTCCTGAGTTTTCTGGAGACGATCGTGCAGCTATGGCTTTATTATGGGCTGGTGTTGAGAATGTTAAAGCATTGGACGGCGGGATTGAAGCTTGGACAAACGCAGGATATGAATTAGAAAAAGGAAGCAATGCTCCAAAAGCGACAGACAAAGCTTTCGGTGTAAATGTTCCGGCTCATCCCGAGTATATTCTTTCGATTGATCAAGTGAAAGATAAGCTTGCAAATGACGATAATTTTAGACTTGTCAGTATTCGAAGCCGAGACGAGTTTGAGGGAAAAACGAGCGGTTACGGATATATCGACCGTGCTGGAGAACCAAAGGGAGCTATTTGGGGAAAAGATACCGATGACGGAACTTATAATAATGAAGACGGTACAACGATAGATATTGATAAAGTAGAAGGGATTTTAAAAGAGTCCGATGCTTCCTTCGATAACGAAATTTCTTACTACTGCGGCACAGGCTGGAGAGCAGCAGTTCCGTTTTTGAAAGCCTATGAAAGCGGAAAAGAAAATGTGACAGTTTATGACGGTGGATGGTTCCAATGGCAGATGGATCCAGAGAATGATGTTCAGTTAGGAGATCCAAAAACTTCAGACGTCCAATACGTCAAGGTAAAAGATTTAACGACAGATAAAGCCAAAAAACAATAAAGATGAAAGATATCAATAAGAAAAATATACTCTATCTTTTCGCCACTCTGATCCAAATACTTCTTTTTATAGGGGCCTTTGTATTGAATTATTTTACGAGAAGAAGGATGGGAATGGCAAGATATGTGTTGTATAAGAATAGGAATTGGGAAAACACATATCCTGTAGAAGAGATACAGACAGCCTTTACTGCAGGGCTTATTATTCTATCGATCCTTTTAATTCTATTCTTTTATAAAAACAAGAAAAGGCTCAGCAGAAAAGCTTTGTATGAAACAGCCGGGGTATTTATTCTTTCTGGATTATGGATCGGTTTTAAAATGTTAAACACGACTCAAAGCATAGGGGCTTATTATTTTATATTGCTGGTATTAGGAGCAGCGGCGGTGATTCAAATCCTAAAAGCTGCTGTCAGGATAATGATCGAGTTAAGGGATCAAAAAAGATAGCGCTAGTTAAAAAATGAATTGACAATAATATTTGTGTAAAGTATTATTTTTACAGGGAATGAAGTTCTCCCTTGGCTTTGCCTAAACTGCATGTTAGCTGATGACTTCTATGGATTATTCATAGAGTTGTCAGCTTTTTTTATGAGAAAGGGGAAATAAGATGCTGTTTTCATTAGCTTTGATATTTTTATTGGGGATATTTTTAGGGGATGTGTTTGAAAAAATCCG
Organism: Gallicola sp.; assembly: GCA_012798975.1. Lineage (GTDB taxonomy): Bacteria > Bacillota > Clostridia > Tissierellales > Peptoniphilaceae > JBQKLI01. The sequence goes on along the minus strand of JAAZME010000295.1, from coordinate 2,130 downwards.
ACTTCCCAGCCTTCTAGGGATGCTTCTTACAGGTATGGTTCTGGGACCCTATATGTTAAATATATTAGACAAAAGTATATTGAATATTTCAACGGAGTTAAGACAGATTGCTCTTATTATAATACTAACTCGTGCAGGATTGAATTTAGATATCCAGAGTTTACGAAAATCTGGAAGACCAGCACTTCTGCTTTGTTTTTTACCGGCGAGTATAGAGATTGCAGGAATGATTCTCATAGCGCCTCTTTTATTTAAGATAAGTCTTTTAGATGCTGCGATTATGGGAACGGTGGTAGCTGCTGTATCTCCTGCTGTAGTGGTTCCTAGAATGTTAAATCTTATAGAAGAAGGCTATGGAACAGGGAAAAGCATCCCTCAGATGATTATGGCAGGTTCATCCGTAGATGATGTGTTTGTTATTGTGCTCTTTACAGCTTTTACAAGCGTGGCTGCAGGAAAAAGCGCAGGAGCACTTCAATTTTTGCAGATCCCTTCGTCAATAGTGCTGGGAGTAGTTATTGGTTCTGTTGTTGGAATGATATTAACTCACATTTTTACAAGGTTCCATATCAGAGATTCTGGGAAAGTGGTCATTGTATTATCTTTTTCTTTTCTTCTGGTTACATTAGAAAAAAACTTTACTGGAAATATAGGATTTTCGGGTTTGCTGGCAGTTATGTCATTAGCAGCGGCAATCCAGCAAAAGAAAAAGGAGTTAGGCGAAAGACTCTCTTTAAAGTTTTCAAAACTATGGGTAGCAGCAGAGCCTCTGCTTTTTGTTTTAGTTGGAGCAACGGTTAATATTCACTATGGGCTAAAGGCCGGGATACCGGCAGTGCTGCTGATCTTTTCAGTAATGTTGTTTCGAATAGCAGGTGTATTTCTTTGTCTTGTAAAAACAAAGCTTAATAAAAAAGAGAGATTGTTTATAGTCTTTAGTTATATGCCCAAAGCGACTGTTCAGGCAGCGATTGGAGGACTTCCTTTAGCGATGGGGCTTTCGGTAGGAGACTTGTCATTAACAGTTGCAGTTTTATCTATAATACTCACAGCACCCATAGGCGCTGTTTTAATAGATAGAAGCTATAAAAAATGTCTAACGAAGGAGAAGTACTGAAATATTACATTTTTTACTTAATATAAAAGGACAGGAAAAGATTTCTTTTTTGATGAAAAGAAATCTTTTCTTTTTGTTTGATATCATAAAATAAAATTAAAAGAGAGGATATGTATTACTTTGTCTATTCAATGTGGGATTTTTTGTCTTGTTGGGAAAAGAAGAAAAGGATTTTCAGGAGATTCGTTTTACAAAAAGTGCTGCAATTCATAAATTTTTTAGAAATGTTATGAGATGAAAAAGAATAATTATAGATAAAATATTATCTCAGAATCTCTAGATAGAAAGATGAAAGATCAATTCAGAAAATTCAATGTAATTTATTTAACGAAAACTATTCACAAAAATAGTTTAATTGTATAAAATAGACACTAAGTGGGTAATAAATGTTAGCGAGGAAAGAAAAGCAAGGATACATAAAGAAGTCTCTAAAGAAACATCAAATAAATGTATTAAAATTTAAAGGAGGTCTATATGACTAAGAAAATACAATTAGGTTTAGTACCCAGGTTAATTCTTGCAATTATCTTCGGTATTGCCATCGGACAAATGAAGTTTATTCCAGAGGTTGTAATCAGGGTACTGGTAACATTTTCCAGCTTGTTTAGCGTGTTTTTGAACTTCGTTATTCCGTTGATGATTATCGGATTTATAGTGAAAGGAATTGCGGATTTAACGGATGGAGCAGGGAAACTTCTTGGAGTTACAGCGTTAACAGCTTACGGATCCACTATCATCGCAGGATCTATTGCCTATATTGTTGCTTCCAACTTCTTTCCAACGTTTATAACAGATGAACTGGTTCAAAAGATTTCCCAAACAGGGGAAGGTCTTCAAGCTATTTTTACGATACCCCTTGAACCGATGCTTGATGTTACAGCGGCAATCGTTTTTGCTTTTATGATGGGCCTTGGTATTTCTTGGCTAAAAGGACAAGGGAAAGGGCAGGCTTTATACGAGGTATTCGATGACTTTGGAGAAATTATTATTAAAGTTTTAAATAAGGTTATTAT
>JAAZME010000038.1 GCA_012798975.1 Gallicola sp. | reverse complement strand
CAAGGGTTCATCCCTATCGAAAAAGACCATCTGATCTTAAAGGAAGATACAAAAGCACTTTTTAATGAAACCAATGCAAATCCTTCTTTGAAATCTCTTTCGTTACCTGTAGAAGAGGCCGCAGAAAACTTTCTAGCAGAATAAGTTTTTCGAGAGCCTTGTAAACCTTAGTATTAAAACATAGTTTTCTTAAAAACAGCAATGAAAAGATCCCCTCTTCATTGCTGTTTTCCTTTGTTTCATAACGTTCTTCCTCGGCGAAAGAACATCCGGAAAGTCCTCTCCTAATGCTGCTAATACTGCGCTAAAAAAGCAGTCTAACAAAAAACCTCCAGGAAAATTCCCGGAGATTTTTTGTTAAATAATATTGTAACAGATGCTGATGAGGAAATACCGGATGTAGAAAACAGAAATAAACAAAAGCTATCCATAACTTCACTCTATCACTCTACATTTTTTCTCTCTTTATTTCATCCTAAATCTTATGTTTTTCCTTATACATAGGTTTTCCATAAATCTTCAAAATCTTTAAATCGTTGTACTTCTGTAATACTGTATAAAGCATGAAGCAGTTTTATGTGAATTGCATGGTAGCCGGGAATGAGTCTCGGTGCTACATCGAAATTCATATATCCTAAATCATAATTTGTAAATCCTCCTACATCATAGAGATGAATCACATACTGCAGGGATTCTACCCCTTCATTGAATCCCCACTCCGCTTGGTTTTCCCCTACAATATCAGGATAGGCCTGTGTTAAGCTTGCCCAGTCGAATAGCCCTAGCAATGTATAAATATAGCCGTTTAATGTATAGCTGTTTGGCGTAGAGACATATTCTTCGAAGAAGATTCTGTCTTTTAAAGACGGATCTAAATCTCTTAGCGTTGTACGGACCCCTCCTTTTTCTTTCTCAAGCATTAGATGCTTTAAAGCACGGTTTCCCCCTTCGATATACTTTGGATCTTTTGTTAACTCGTAGGCTCTTGTAAAACAGCTTAGAGCGTGTCCCTGAGCCATACTGCTTGTCCATCCTTTAGGATAGACTTCTTTTGTGTTTCCGTTGTACCATTCGAATTCATAGCGGAGAGCTCCGTCTTTATCCATATAGCTTAATAGTTTATCTGCTGCTTTTAAAAACTCTTTTTCATCCCTTTCCCCATAATAAAACTCTGCATAAGAACACAGTGCAAACTGGCCGATCGTTACCGGATTATAATAGTATTTTCCATTATATTTCACCATAGGAATCCCGTTTTTATCCATTTGTACTGTGTCCGGGGATGTTTTATAGCTTCTTGTACTTCTAAAGTCGATGTACGGCTCCAACGGACGGTAATTTTTCATTCCGTCGCTATAGCGTCTTCCCTGCTTGTGGTAGAGTTCCACCGCTTCTTGTACCTCTTTTTGATATTCTCCAGGTAGAACGGTACTCGTCAAAAGCGAGTATTCTATTTCAGGTTCTTGAATATTTTCAAGCTGCCACTGAACTTTTGATGAAACCGCCGCCTCTCCTCCTGCAATAATAATACGAGAGGGTTTCTTTTCTCTTAAAAACTTTAAAACCTCTGCAGAAAGACCCTTTTTTGGTGTTAGTAGAATCGGCGCATTGTATTCTTTCGATAATGCTCCCGATGACAAAGCATCCGGGAAATTTTCTCCAGAAGCGATAATTACCGTGTCAAAATCCCCAAATTTTTTTGCAATCTCAACTGAAGTATCATAGCGGTTTGCACCAGATACTCTCTCAAAAGAGCCTATATTCGAATCTTTGATTCGGGCATTTCCACCGAAAACATAGCCTGTTCCTTGATTTCTTAAGGATTCTCCTTCGCTAAATAATAATAATGGCATTTTCTCTTTTGTTAATAAGGGCACTGCTGATAAAGCATCCGGGAAATGTCCGCCGGAAGCGTATCCTTTTTCTTCGAAATCAAGATTCTCACTAATTCTTTCCGCTGTTTCATAACGGTTCTTTCCCTCTACTCTTTGGGCTGACTGAATGACTCGGCTTCTAAGCTGTCCTACCGCTGCCGTTCCTCCGACAATTACCGCACTTTTGGCTCCTAATCGTTCCAGCTCCCCATCCAATTGAGATAGATCTCCGTTTTTAGGAGACAATAAAATCGGCATATTTTCTTCATTCGCATAAACACCGGCAGAAAGAGCATCCGGAAAGTCTTCCCCTGAAGCTACTAGTATTTTTTCCGCCACACTATAGACCCTGCGGCTGATAAGAGCAGAAGTCTCATACCGATTCTTTCCCGCAATCCTTTCTACGGTAATACCCTCCTCAGCAAAAGATTTTTTTAGAAAAATCCCCTGCCCCAAAGGTGCTGTTAAACTCATAATAAGGATTGCTGCTGTAATTTTCTTTTTCATTTCTTCTCCTATTCTTCAATGTATTCTATCCAACGTTCTTCGTATTCTTTTAACCTTGGAACCTGTGTAATGGAATATAAATTATGTAAAAGTTCAATATGGATCGCATGATATCCAGGAATCAAACGAGGTTCTACGTCAAAATTCATATAACCCAGGTCGTAATTTGTAAATCCTCCCACATCATATAGATGAATAATATAACAAAGAGACTCTATACCATCACTGAACACTTTTCCCGCACTGTTTTCTCCTACAAGATCCGGATAAGTCTCTGTTAATATCTTCCAATCATAGATCCCTAAAAGGGTAAACATATAGCCGTTTAAAGTATAGCTGCTGGGATTTGATACATATTCTTCAAAAAAGATCTTATCCGATAACCGTTCGTCCAAATCCCCTAGGGAAGTCATCGCCCCGCCCTGCAGTTTATCCAAGATTAAGAAACTATAAACTTTTTTTCCTGCTTCAATATATTTAGGATCTTTTGTCAGATAATAGGCTCTGGAAAAACAGCTTAAAGCATGACCCTGAGCCATCGCACTGATCCACCCTTTCTCGTATACTTCGCCTGTATTGCCATTGTGCCAAGGAAAAGAATATCGGAAGGCGCCATCTTCGCTCATCATATCGATAAGCTTGTCCGTTGCTTTGATAAAGGGTTCTGAACTGCCCTGACCTCTCTTATATTCTCCGAATGTTGATAAGGCATATTGAGCTACTGTTACAGCGTTATAATGAAACTCGTCTTGCTGGCGCACCTTCGGTATTCCCTCTTCATCCAGCTGGAGTCTTTCAGACTCTCTATATCCTCTTGCTGTTACAAAACCTGAGAATATCCCTTTCGGATCATAATCTACACTGCCGTCTCGATGATCTCTGCCTTGTTCATGATAAGTCTTTACCGCTTCTTTTACTTCCTTTGCATATCGTCCGTTTTGAATGGGACTGGTAAGCAACGTAAAGCGCACTGCCGGATTTTCGATTTCATTTAATTGTTTTTCTACCTTGGCAGAGACTGCATTTTCTCCGCCGACAATAATAAAATGTTTAATCTTTTTATCCATTAAATATTCTAATGTCGGCAGCGGCAGCCCTTCTTCTGTCGTTAAAAGAATCGGCGCCTTATATCGTTTCGATAATGGCATCGCAGACAAGGCATCTGGAAAACTCTCTCCCGATACAACGATCAATGATTTAAAATCTCCATACGCTTCAGCCGCTTTAATCGCGGTAGTATATCGGTCTTCCCCGCTGATTCTCTTATAGCTCTTTATATTTTCCTCTTTTATTTTTTCCGTACCGCCAAAGACAATCCCTTCTCCCCCGAGCTTTGAATCTTTGTGATACAAAAGAAGAGGCATATCTTCTTTCGATGCAATAGGACCCGCTGAAAGGGCATCTGGAAAATCCTCTCCTGACGCATAGGCCATTTTGACCCCAGGCATTTTCGCTGCCACTTCTAACGCCGTTTCATAGCGGTTCTTCCCAAAGATCACTTCGCTTTCTTGTATATAGGGACTGCCGAAATCCGATACCGCCTTATCACCTCCGATAACAGCTGTATACTCCGGTTTTATCCGACTTAATTCTTCCTGCACCTTTTCCGGAATTCCCTCTTTTCCCGTCAAAAGAAGCCTCCCGCCGATATGATTCGCATATACCCCTGCCGAAAGAGCATCCGGGAAATTCTCTCCTGAGGCTAAAACAACCTTATTACCTTTATATTCTAAAAAATGTCCTACATTCACAGCCGTCTCATAACGGTCTTCCCCGGCAATCCGCTCCACTGTAAGTTCCGCAGGGACTTCTACCGGTTTTACCGCCTCCATCAAGTCTGGATTTTGAGGACTTAATAGTGAAGTCAGGATCATTGCAGTTATTAATAATTCCATAAAAATACTATCCTTTCTTCTTTTCCTCCATTTTATCGCTTTGACTTACTATTTTATCATAAACGAATGGTTGTGATAACCTTTTCTACATAATATGTACTCTTTTATTTTGTATACTTTTATTAACGATAAAAGTATACAAAATAAGTATGCCCGATCATTTCTAGCCAAGAGCGGAAAATCACCGTCCTTGGGAAATGATCTGCTGACCTGCAACCAAATCAAAATACCTGTTTTGGGCTGGGGCTTCAGAGTGTGAGCGAGAGGAGGAATGGAAAGTAAGCTGAATTCTGATTTTACATATTATCCTTTTGTAGAATAACATGAGTCTTTGTTGTATAAAGTTAAATAAGAATCTGGAAAATTTAAAAAAGAAACAAAGCTTTCTAATAAAAAACGACACAAAATTGAAAGGAGATTTTATTATGAAAAAACGATACTCCTATCTAATCGGAGCTTGTCTGGCAGCCGCCGTCTTAATTCTTCCCGGCTGTACTCCGAAACAAAGCACCTTTGCAGAAGAAAAAGCAGTCCAAATGGAAAAACCTGCAAAGGGTTATAATCCCTACATGGAAGTCTCTTATGCCTACTTCGGAAGCCTTCCTTATATGGTAGGATCAGCGGATGCAATAACGATAGCTTCCATTGTAAAAGACCATGGTATCGTCACTCTTAAAGAGGGAGACGGATATGCCGATTACAGAATCTACACTTTAAAATCAGAACGCTCCTTTAAACCAGGTCTTGGAAATGGCGAAGAATTTCAAGTAAAGGTGGATAATTTTGCTGAACGCAAAGAACTGACAGAAAAAGGTCTTTACTTCTTAAGTAATAGATACGATAAAGACCAATACAGTTTCCCCGCACCGGATCAAACAATTCTTCCTATTGAAAACGGGGAAATACAGCTAACAGAATCCACAAAAGTTTTCTTCCCCGACTACGGAGAAAAAATCCCGGTGGACAAAGCCATCGAAGAAATCCAGAAGATTATACAATAGTGTTATAAAACAGTGTGAAGTATGATAGATGGAGAGACGAAAAAGACGCTAAAAACTTTCTCTTCTTAGAAAAGTACCGGCTTTATAAAATGTTATCCATTCTCCCCGCAAATTTTCAAACACCTTCAATATAATTGAAACAAGTTGTATCTTGGATTTAATATTATCACTCTATACAAAAATAAGAGAACAGGACATTCTGCTCTCTTCTTTTTGTATATTGCTGAATCTATATTACAATACACAAATTCAAAAATAAGTGTTCTATTTTAATTCCTCAAATCCAATCAAAACCCGCTGATTATACTATGAAGAAAATAAATATTCCTATTATTTTCCACAACAGCTCCACTCTCCACACATTTCTTCAAATTTTCTTTTTACCTTTTCTAAATCGAATGTATCAGCTCTTCTTGTTTTAATACAGAGATTTCTTTTCCGTCTATCTCGATAATTCCTTCTTCTATATAGGACTGGAGGGCTTGGTTTAGGCTGCTTCGATTGACATGAAGAATATCCGCCAGTACTTCTTGAGAATTAGGAATGCAGATGAGCCGGTTTGGATCATTGATATGGGTCATCCAATAAGCTAAGCGGTCTTTTACCTTGCGATACTGAACACATCTTAGAAGAAGTTTGCTGTGGCAGGTGTACTGGGAAACGAATGTCAGCACATTTTTCAAAAAAATCGGATCACTGTTGATAATCGGCTTTAATTCTTCTACAGGAAGCCAGATTACCGAAGCCTTTTTTACACAATATGTATGGGATACATGGTATTTCATACCGCCATATACCATATAAAAAGGAAAGGCATCTCCGCCGGGGTACATATCTTCTCCAAAAAAATAGGAAGAGTTCAGTTCTTTTCCGTCTATTGTATACTCGGTAGACTTTAAAACTCCGCTGACTATAATACAGATATGGTCTATGGGATCTCCTTCTGAAAGGATTTTTTCATTGGCTTGATACTCTGCTTTTATTTTGTTCATTTGTATAATCGCTTCTTTTGATTCTTTGGAGATCTCACGGAAAATCACCCGATTCCAAAAACGCTTATCCATTCCCTTCTCCTTTCTATCAAATTGCAAATTATTGCAACTCATATATCCTATTATACTCTTTTTCTTCTTCAATGGAAAAAAACGGATCCCAAAGATCCGCTCTCTTCCTTAAATTCTTTTCCACTGGATGCTTCGAATAATCATAATCACTAAAAGAAGCATTCCAACATAACCGTTCAGTACGTAAATATAATTAACAAGGACATCAAAATCTAATAACGCTCCAATAATACCGCCTATAACACCAAGAACTAATGTCAGCATTCTGAATTTTTGTGTTTTTTCTTTGGCAAATCGAGCGACAACAGACCATAATAATGGAACAGAAGTCGTGTAGATTCCCAAGAATATAATAATAGAAAACACGGTTGCTAAAAGAGGATGAATTTCTCCTGCTAATAACAAGGTAGGTATCTGGCTGCCTTTAACCGTCTGTACTGCTAGTAAAATTCCTAAAGACATTATGAATGTGGCAACGGAAAAACCTGCCGCTCCGCCGACTGCTCCCAGCTTGCCTTCCTTATCGCTGTTTGCTCCAGATCCCATCTGAGCTAAGAACGCCGCCAGCCATAGCATACAGAAACCAACATAGGATCCTGCCGCCAGCCACCAGCTGGCAGAGGCAACTTTGACTTCTTCTGCCGCTACCGCTTCTGCCATTAGCGCTTCTGCCTGTCCCATCATTCCCATATGTCTGAACACAGAAATCGCTCCGACGATAATTGCCATTACGACGATAACAGGACCTATATTTCCGATAACTTCAACAATTTTATTCAATCCGAAGATTACAGTCGCCATAGCCAGTATCATTAAAACAACACTTCCAACAATAGGAGATAATCCATAATGCTGCTGAAAAGTCGCCCCTGCTCCCGCAACCATGACTGTATAAGAAAGAAACAGGAAAAAGACTGAGAAGTAATCGTAAAACGTTCCTAAGATATTTCCGCAATAATATTTATAAATATCATTTGGCGTCTCGAAAGTATTATGATATCCAGCAGAAACAAAACTTACACCTACATAAGCAAGAAGGATAAAGGTAGCCGCAACTCCTAACAATCCTTTAAATCCCCAAGAGGCAAAATACTGCATCAGTTCCTGCCCTGTTGCAAAACCGGATCCGATTAGCAGCGCGATAAACGCTCCGGCATAATTTAATACTTTATAAGGAACCACACGTTCCTTTTTATTATCCATTCGAACCTCCTATGTAAAGAGAGGGTTTCAGGCTTGCAGATCCTTCCGCAAGCCTTCCCCGCCTCACCCGTTAACAAAACAATTCTATAATGCTTTAAATATAGTAGACTCTTCGACTTCTGTTCCTAACGCTTCCACTGCTTTGCGCACAAGTTTTAATCGAAGATCTTTCTCTTTCTCTCCAAAATCCGGATTCCCTACAGGATATGGAATAGAGATGGTTGGAACGATTCGATTTGCCCCTACTGATTGTGAAATCGTAGTGATAGTCGCCATATGGACGATTGGAATACCGTATTTTTCTATTTCTTTTACCATTGTTGCACCGCAACGTGTACAGGTGCCTCAGGTAGAAGTAAGTATCACACCGTCAACTCCGGCTTCTTTTAATTCTTTTCCAATCTCTTCTCCGAAAACGATAGAGTTTCCTACAGCCGTTCCTGTTCCTGTTGTAGTATAGAAATAATCATATACTTTTCCGATTTCTCCCTCTTCCTGCATTTTGCGAAGTGCATCTAAGGGAAGGACGCGGTCTGGAGATTCATTCGCATAAACCGGATCATAACCTCCATGGATCGTACAGAAACCTTCTTCTAAATCTTTTAATTCAGAAACATCGTATTTGCCCCATTTTTGTGCGGATGCCGACTGAATATGATCTGGATTTCCTATAGGTACAATTCCTCCTGATGTTACTATTGCTATCACAGCTTTCGACATATCTTTAATCGCTGGAGCCGGCTCTACTATATCGAAATGCGGCATAGGAAGTTCTGTTTCGAATTCTTCCCCATGAAGTCTCTTCCGAAGCATTTCTATCGCACGGATGGATCCTGTTTTATCACTAATTACAGTAAGCCGTTTTCCTTGTGGAAAATATTCATCTTCCTCTGGTTTTGGCTGCTCTCCGTTGATTAACTT
>JAAZME010000007.1 GCA_012798975.1 Gallicola sp. | reverse complement strand
TAATGAGCCACATCGGCTATATGAACATATAATACATAGCCGTCCTCTTTTTTATCGATAGAAATCGCATCATCAAAATCTTTTGCATCCTCTCCGTCAATGGTTACTGTAAAAAGATCACGATAATCTACACGCTGATGTTTTTCTTTTTCTTCCACTTCTTGAGGAACTTTTGCTGCCTGATCTAAAACTTTCTTTGAAAATACATCTGGTATTCCAAGATCTTTGACTACAGATGTAATATCAATACCAGCTATATCCTTATTTCCAAGAACTTCTAGCACTACCCCGGTAGGATTTTTTTCCTTGGGATTTGTATTATCGATTCTGGCGATAGCCTTATCCTCATTCTTAGCACCATTTTTATCTCCTGCGCGAATGAAAAGATCAAAACCATATTTATTATCGTCAGGTACGATAAAACCATAAGCCTTTACTGCTTGAAACGTTCCCACGATAGGATCTCTTTTTTCAGTAAGTATATTTACAACTTTTCCTTCTGCATTTCTAGAATCTTTCTTTTCTTGAATAACCTCTACTTCAACTTGATCTTTATGAATAGCTCCATTTAGATTTTCTTTGGAAATATAGACATCTCCTAACTCTTTATCCTCTGGAAGCAGATAACAGAAATCGCCGCTGCGGTGTCCTTGAAGAGTACCGCGGATTAAGAAATCCCCCTGTCCAAAGATAATCTTTTCCTTTTTCGTAAAGGAAATCAATCTTTCCTTTTCCATATCCTTTATCACTCTGAAAAATTCTCTAAACTCTGAAACTTCAATATCAAAAGCGGTCGCCAATTCTTCCTTGGTTTTCGGAGTATAATCTTTTCTCTGTATATATTCTAAAACATGTTCTCTTATTGTCATTCTAATCACCTCTATTGATTAATACCCATCTGTCTTATAAAAAAAGAAACCCCTAACAATTTATGTTACAGGTTCTTGTTCTATAAGTTTAAAACCATTGCTTTTTAAGATTTCCTGAGCCTGAGCATCTTTTAAAAAAGCTGCAAACTCATTCGCTTTTTCTCCCTGGTCCTGATCTTTTACAATACCCACAGGCAAAAGAATCGGATTATAGGCTCCGCTGTCAACTGAAGCTATAATACTGGAGTTTTGTGCTTCTCTCATATTCGACCGATAGACAAATCCCACATCAGAATTGCCCTGTTCCACATTTGCAATAACGGTCTGTGCCGCATTCAAATACTGAATCTTGTCTTGGATTTTATTCCATAAACCTAAGTTGATCAACGCTTCCTGTGCAAACCGTCCAACGGGAACCGTGTTGATATCTCCTACAGCGATTTTACCTTCCACATTCGGAATTTCTTCTACGCTTTGAATAGGAGTACTTGTTTTATCCTGAATCAAAACCAGCTCCTGTTCTGCGAGATTCGACACAGAGTCTGCTTCGATAAGCTCTTTTTGAACTAAAGTATCCATTTGTTTTTTATCCCCGGAAATGAACACATCGATATCGCTTCCCTCTTCAATGGATTTCTGATGAACTCCGCTTTTGTCCGCTATAATAGTCATCCCTTCTCCTTGAGGAAAAGAAGCCGCAATCGCCTTCATCGCTTCTTCCATCTCTACAGGAACGGCTACCACAAACTGTCCCGCCTGTCCTTGAGTTTCCACAGATTCTTCTCCATTTCCCTCAGGCTGGGCGCCGTTGCCATTTTGCGAACTGCAGGCTGTAAAAACCAGGAAGGAAAATAAAGCCAAACCTATAATCTTGATAAACTTTTTCATCTAGTCCCCTTCCTATTTACTCTAAATTTCTAAATTCTTCTGAAAATTTGATGTCTTTAAAATCCGGATCATTCATGCCATATAAATATAAGTCCGAATTTAAAGATATCGCCTTCTTTAAATACTTCAGCCCTTCATCCTTTAAACTTAGTTTAAAGGACGTACAGGCTAGATTATAATAAAGATTTGCCATGTTCGGATTATGAATCAAACCTTCTTTTAAAATCTTTTCGCTTTTCTCAAGCTCGCCTTCTGCGATATAAATAGCAGAAAGATTTAAGTATATATTTCCGTGATCCGGTTTTAATTCCTTTGCGCGGTAATAGTGTTCGATCGATTCATCTTTCCTGCCCAATCTGTATAAAACGACAGCCAGATTAAAATGGGACAAATAGTAATCTTCTCGTATCCCAATCGATTTTTCTAAAAGAGGAAGGGACTTATCATACTCTCCAACCTCTTCATAAATAGAACCTAGATTATTTAAACCCATATAATCTTCTGGAAATATTTTTAAAAAATTTTTATATTCGATAATTGCTTGTTTATAATCTCCCTGAATATCAAAAAGATTTGCTAAGAAGAATCGGGCATCCCTAAAGGTGCCGTCTAGATCAATGGCCACTCGAAAAGATTTTTCAGCCAAGTCATATTCTTCCAATTTTTCAAATATAATCGCTTTTCCATAAAAAGCCTGTGCCTGAAAATCTATCGAAATGATCTTCTCGTACATCTCGATGGCCTTCTCATTCTCGTTTAACTCATCGTATATTTGGGCTAGATTATAATAAATATTGATATATTCCTCTTTGCTGTTGGGAAAAGATAAAGCTTTCTCAAAAAAAGATACTGCTTGTTCTGTATCTTCCGAAATGTAAGCGTTTAAAGCCAAGGTAATATAATTGTCGCTTCTTCTAGAGTCCAAAAAATCACCTCACTAGGAATACTAAACTAGAAATTAACAGTTCCTATATATTTTTTATTACCTGCATCCGGTTTTTCATCTAGATTCCATTTTGCACGGATACCGGAAGCTTCGGCTAATTTTGTATAATAATACATTACAATACCTGCATCTACGTAATTCTCATGTCCATCAAAGTTTTCGATATACAGTTCAACTTCTGAATCTGTTATCAAAAATCTCCAAGGCTGCAGATTTTTGGAAGACGGTGCATATCTAAGATAATAGAACAAATCATCTAAACCATAGCTTTCTAATGTCTCAATACGAATAGGAGTATTAAAATCTCCATCATAGATAAAATCTTCCAAACCTAAACGAGAACTGTACTTTTCTTCCCCTATATTCAAATTAGCATAAGGATAGCCTATGCCTAGTGCAAATTCAATTTTTCCTGTTTTATCCGGGAACGCTTTCTGCATACTTTCCTCATCTGCGTTATGTAAACTGATCCAGCAGCTTCCCAACCCGATATCTTGAAGTTTCGTAATAAGATCTTCCATATAATAAGCACCATAAATATAAGCTTCAGGAACTTCGTTCTCGATATCCATGGCAATATAAGCTGGAGCTAGAATCATAGTGCCCGCATAGCCGCCTTTGCCTTTTAACACCTCAACGACTTCTGCTCCATTTTCTTCTAAGTGAAAATCAACAGAATACAACTTAGCTAAACTGTTTACTTCGCTGATAATCGAATTTAGTTTTTTAACATCACCGCTCTTGATTTTTTTATTCTTAAAATCCCTGATCGATTTTCTTGTCTTCATAAAATTGGCCATTAACATAATAAACACCTCCATAGTTTCTTATATTTTATTTTACTACATTCTAAAAATAATGTCATCTTTGATATTATCAGCTTTACACTTTCTACCTATTTTCCAATCCTTCTCCTCTCTAGTATAATAGAAAAGAGGTGTCATTATGAAATTAAGCCAGCAGCAGACTGAAGCACTGCATCATTTTAAAGGACCTGCCCTTACATTAGCTGTACCAGGAGCAGGAAAAACCACCGTTCTTATTCACCGCATACTGCATCTGATGGAAAAACATGATATTTCTTCAAACAAAATTCTTTCTATCACCTTCAGCAAAAATCAGACAGCGGATATGAAAGAGCGTTTTTTGACGACTGCACAAAAGTATGGAATAAATGCAGAAGCCCATTTCCATACAATCCATGCTTTTTCCTATAAAATATTACGGGAATATCTGAAAAAAAATCATTTAAGCTTTACCTTAATTGAAGGAAATCATGAGTTTAACCGCTATAAACTCATTCGAAGAATATATTATGAAAAATATCATCAATCCATATCTCAAGAAGAAATCGAAAGATTCAATACGCATTATTCTTTGATGAAGAACAAAATGATTCCCTTGGAAATATATTTGGAAAATACCACCGTCCCTCACAAATTCAAAGATTTGTATTTGTCTTATGAGAAAATAAAAGAAAAGCACTTCTTTATTGATTTTGAAGATATGCTCTATAAAACCTATGAAATTCTTGAAAAAGATAAATCCATTTTAAAAAGAATAAAAAATCAATATCCTTTTATACAAGTAGACGAAGCTCAAGATACATCTGCACTGCAGATTCAAATCATTAATAAAATAGCAGCTCCGGAGAATAACCTATTTATCGTTGCAGACGACGATCAATCCATCTATCGATTTAGAGGAGCTGAACCTTCCTATCTTCTGAATTTTAAAAATCACTATCCGGAAGGAAAAATTTATTTTATCGAAGAAAACTTCCGCTCCACACCAACTATAATAAACACGGCGGATATCATCATTCAAAAAAATAAAAATAGATATGGAAAAAATATATTCACTTCGAAAGACGATCTAACACCGATTCGGCTTATAAAAACAAAAACAGCAGCAGGACAATATAAGTTTTTATCACAAGAATTGAAGGATACAAACAATATTACCGCAATATTATTTCGAAATAATCTTTCTGCCTTAGCTTTAACAGATTATTTAGAGAAAGAAAACATTTCTTACCATATAAAAAGCTCTCCTGCACAGTACTTAAACCATTTTTTCTTGGAGGATCTTCTTTATATTAAACAGTTTTCTGAAAACCTTACAGATCAGCAGCTTTTCGAAAAAATATACTATAAACTAGGAGCCTATATCAGCAAAAAACAGCTGAGCTTTCTTCCCACCTTTGACGAAAACACTCCTATACTTGACCGGTTATTAGATGATCCTATGATTCAAGTTTATCAGGAAGAAAAAATAAGAAACGCTAAAAAAATACTCGACAAAATAAGAAATAGCGATATCCCTGAAGCCATCGACCTAATCTGTTATGAACTCCAATACGAAGATTATCTGGATAAAAAGCTGAGTTTAGAAGACCGAACAGAATCGATACAATTTCTTATCGAAAGCTATAAACAGATTTTCAAAAATTGCAGGAGTGCAGAGGAACTTTTAGATAAAAGGAAAAAACTGCTTCTTGACTTAAAACATCGGGAAAAGACAAATTCAAATCTCATCCTCTCCACCATCCATCGTTCCAAGGGTCTGGAATACGATAGGGTCTATCTCATCGATCTTATAGAAGGAGATTTCCCTTCCCGCTCCAGAGAACCGGCATTATCCGAAAGAATACTCCATTCAGAGGAAGAAAGACGGTTATTTTATGTGGGGATGACCAGAGCGAAAAAAGAACTCATCCTAATAACATCAAAAGAACGCAACCATACCAAAGTAAAAATCTCCCGTTTTTATGAAGAAGTCAAAAAAATTAAAAGCTCTAGATAAACAGAAAGTCCTATAGTTCATTTATATTTCACGAATATAACATTGAAAATCGCTTCATCTCCGAATATTTCCCATAAAAAAAAGCTCTTCCCTCTCCATGTTTGGAGAAGCGAAGAGCTTTGCTTTTTTTTTAATTTTTCTTTTTTGAAAATTTGGGCAGTTTAAATTGTCTCTCACGAGGCACTCTTTCTCTGCGGGGTTTATGATCATAATTTAAATCTATTAAATAGGATACTGCAAATACAATTATAGATGCTACAAATGCAAGAATACAAATTTCTAATAACAAAATCCCTGTAGGCGTGGTCAACAGGACTAATCCCGCGATCATCGTCGCAAAAAATGCTATAAATAATATCCCGCCGAAAAGATATCTTGTCTTTCGGTTCCCGATACCCATCTGTGTTGTAATAAGTACTATACCTGCTGCCAATAAAGCGACAAGAGGTACCTTAATAACCATATCAAATTGTTGAAAGATAATGGAAAATAATGTTCTCATATCAAATCTCCTCAAATTTCTTATGAGTTATTATAACACATAATACAATTTTCTGGAAAGTTTAACACAGTCTAAAGATTAGTCTAGGACTATTCATTACCCGACCTACTACACGAACAGGAAGCCATGCCCCGTTAAAAAAGGCTGATTAGTTTATACATTGAAATCAGAATTGAAAAAACAGCTACCGTTTTTTTAAGTATGTCTTGATTGATACGATTGCCGTTTTTGCTTCCGAAATATACGCCTGCACCATGGGATAATATGACTGCAGGTATTAAAGGCAGTATAATCGACAGATCCGAGTTCAAAATATAACCTATACTTGATGGAATCCCTATAAAAACGGAATTAAAAAGAGAAGTCGCTACAGCTTCGTGTATTCCGATTCCAAGCATTAAAAGGATCGGCAGTACGATGATCGGGCCTCCCGCTCCAGAAATAGAGCAGATAAACCCTGTGACAAATCCGATAACGATTAAAAGAAATTCATTGCACTTTATTTTCTGATTTTCTTTGTTCTTTCTAATTAATATAGAAATACCGGATAACAAAACCATTGTATACAATATGATTTGTACAATCTGTTCTGGAATCAAAAGATTCGCTTTGACTCCGAGAAAACTTGCAAAGAAACTGCCTATACTCAAGATAATAGCGATGCGAAGATTTAACAGATTTTTTTTATAATAATTAAAACTTCCTAAAGCACCAGACACGATAAAAGCTGTAAAACTAAGTGCAAGTGCCTCTACTGAACGCAAGTTCATTACCGATATATAATATATCGGTAATAAAAAACCTGCTATTCCGCTGACTCCAACTAAAACTCCAACGATAAAATTGATTATTATAGTTAATAGCATTCTGACATATATTTTTTAGCTTTTGCTAAAATTCCCTCCTCATTTAGTGTTTTTACTTCTCGATCCTTCATTACTATTTTACCCCTCACAATCATGTCCGATACATTACAGGCATTGACAGATTCAATTAAGGTATGAAGGAGATTGCCAGTGGGCATAAGAGCCGCCGTTTCGAGGTTTATTCCGATAAGATCAGCCTTATACCCTTTTTCAACTTTCCCGCCTTTTTCATCAAGCATAGAGTATCCGCTATAACTTGCCATTTTTAACAGATCCTCAGCCGGCATAACATTGTATATATTATTTGGAACACCATGATAAATATTCATAATCGATCTAAAAATTTTCATTTCATTCCACAAGGAAAGCCCGCCGTGGGCAGCCCCGTCGGATCCAAACCCTATTGCAATACCTTCTTTCAACAACTCGGGAGTTTGAGGTACAGCTTTACCAGAATTTGAGAATGGACAATGGCAGATTTTTATATTGTGCTTTTTAATAATCTCGATTTCTTCCTCTGATAAAATCAAGCTGTGGGCGCCTATAAACTTTTCCGAAAGAAGTCCAAAAGATTCCAAAAATTCATAAGGTCTTTTGCCAGATCGTTCTACAATTCCATCTATTTCCTTTTGGTATTCATTCATATGGCTCATAACAAACGTATCACGTTCTTTGGCATGATCAAAAACTTTTTCAATCAATTCGTCAGAGCAGTTGTTTAAAGCTCGTAAGGAATAATATATTTTGATTCGGTCGCCGTTGTATTTATCATATAAATCATCCAATACTTGTACTGCTTCTTCCGTAGTCGTCCTTACAGACTCTGGAAGAGAGGGATCATCCATTGTCGATGCAGTGACTGCACCGATAAGACCAGATTTTTCATAAACTTTGCAAGCTTCTTCCATAAAGTAGCTGCCTGCATCGATAAATCCCAGCGTTCCTGATTTTATCATTTCTAACGCACTTAACTCTGCCATAAATTTCATTTTATCCGGATCCAGCGTACTTTCAAAAGGAAGCATTATACGAGTCCAGATAATAGGTTTCGCATCCAAAACAAGCCCTTTTAACAGCTGCTGCCCGGTATGGGTATGGCAGTCGATAAGACCTGGCATAAAACATTTTCCC
>JAAZME010000073.1 GCA_012798975.1 Gallicola sp. | reverse complement strand
GTTTTGCACCGATTCGTTCGATTCTTTATCATATGAAAGACAACGACATCAAACGAAAAGCAAGATTTTACTTCGGTGCGAGAACGGAAGAAGATCTATTCTTGTTAGATGAAATGAAAATGTTTGAAGAAACACTTCATGATTTTAAATTTATGCCGACCCTATCCCGTGCAGGAGATGACTCCGGCTGGACAGGAGACAAAGGACGGGTGAATAATTCCATTGAAAAGTATCTAGAAGAAGATGGAAATTATGAAGCATACCTATGCGGAAGTCCTGTAATGATCGAGTCGATCGTCGGATCTCTGCATGAAAAAAATGTACCAGACGAAAAAATATATTTCGACGAGTTTTAGCTTTAAGAGGTATTTTAATAGAGGAGGACAACTGTCCTTCTCTATTTTTTTGTCTGAGAAAGAGGGGGGTAGGAAAAGAAAGGGGATAGGAAATAGGGAGTAGGCAGTAGGGATGGAGAACTTCCTATCCTTTCCTCTCGCCGCCTTGTTTATGATACAATGATACATATAGAAAAAAACAGAGGTGATTCTATTGAATAATCTACTTATAGCCCAGTCGGGAGGTCCGACAGTTGCTATTAATGCTACACTTGCAGGAGCATTAACCTGTGCTCAGGCTTCAGGAAAAATCGACCATATTTACGGGGCGAAACACGGGATAGAAGGGGTATTGAACGACGATTTGATTCTTTTAGACGACATTGCTTCCAGTTCGGAAAAGATGGAGTTATTAATGCAGACTCCTTCTTCCGTTTTAGGATCCTGCCGTTATCGTTTAGTAGATTTTGATGAAAACAAAGCGGAATACGAAAAAATTATTGAAACTCTAAAGAAATACGAGGTCTCTTATTTTATTTATATCGGCGGAAATGATTCTATGGATACCGTTCATAAATTATCTGAATACTGTAAAAAGATAGGAGAAGAGATCACTGTGGTCGGTGCGCCGAAGACCATCGATAATGATCTAGAGGGGATCGACCATACTCCAGGGTTTGGATCTGCAGCAAAATATATCGCTACGACGGTTTCGGAACTGGAAAGAGATGCGAAAGTTTATAATATGCGTTCCGTTACCTTAGTGGAAGTTATGGGGCGAAACACAGGTTGGCTGACAGCCTCTGCTGCGCTTTCTTCCTTAAGCGGCGGAGAAGGACCGGACTTGATCTATTTTAGCGAGCACCCCTTTCACTTTCGAGAATTCAGTTCTCAGATGGAGAGACTATTCGCAGAAAAGGATAATCTGCTGGTAGTAGTCAGCGAAGGGCTGAAGGACAAGTACGGAGAATATATCAGCGAATGGGCTACAGAATATAAGATGGATGATTTCGGACATAAACAGATTGCCGGTGTTGCCCAGACCCTTTCTGAGTATATTAAAAGAGTATTCAACTGCAAAATCCGTGCCATCGAATTAAGCACAATGCAAAGAAGCAGCTCCCATATTATGAGTCTGACAGATATTGAGGAAGCGAGAAAGCTGGGATATTATGCAGTAGAATATGCATTGAAAAACCAGAGCGGAATGATGAGCTCCCTTAAGCGAAACGAGGGAAAAGAGTATAGTGTAGAATACTTGCCGGTACCTGTGTTTGTAGCAGCAAACAAGGAGAAAATGATCCCGGAAGAATGGATTGATGAAAGAAATCATAAAATAAGAGAACCGCTTTGGGAATATCTTCTTCCTTTAATTCAGGGAGATTATTTCGGAATCAGCAATACAGGTATTAGAAAACATCTTATTTTATTTTAGACAAGTGGAGGAAAGAATGAGAAAGACCATATTAACAGGAGACCGTCCTACTGGAAAGCTTCATGTAGGCCATTATGTAGGTTCTCTCAAAGGAAGAGTAGAATTACAAAATTCAGGAAAATACGATGATATATTTATTATGATCGCCGACGCTCAGGCTTTAACGGATAATGCGGAAAATCCTGAAAAAATCAGGCAAAATATTATAGAAGTAGCACTCGATTATTTATCCTGCGGGATTGATCCGGAGAAATCAACGATATTTATTCAATCTCAAGTTCCGGAGCTCTTTGAACTTACATTTTATTATATGAATTTAGTTACCGTTTCAAGGCTTCAAAGAAATCCTACTGTAAAATCTGAGATTCAGATGAGAAATTACGAAGCAACGATACCTGCAGGATTTTTTACTTATCCAGTAAGCCAAGCGGCGGATATTACTCTTTTTAAGGGAAATGTGGTTCCAGTTGGAGAAGATCAGATTCCGATGCTTGAACAGACAAATGAAATCGTCCGAAAATTCAACCATCTTTATGGGGAAGTTCTGGTGGAACCGGAGATTCTTCTGCCTTCCAACAAGGCCTGCCTACGCCTGCCCGGTGTTGACGGAAAAGCAAAGATGAGCAAATCTTTAGGAAATGCTATTTATTTGTCGGATTCGAAAGAGGAAGTAAAAAAGAAAGTGATGAGTATGTATACGGATCCAAATCATATTCAAGTATCGGATCCTGGAAATACAAAAGATAATCCAGTATTTATCTATCTAGACGCCTTTAGCAAAGAAGAAGACTTCAAAAAATTCCTGCCGGATTATGAAAACTTGGACGCTTTAAAAGCCCACTATGAAAGAGGAGGGCTTGGGGATATGAAAGTAAAGAAATTCCTTGTAAAAGTTTTGGAAAGAGAGTTAGCCCCGATTCGGGAGAAGCGTGCCCAGTACGAAAACGACATTCCAGGAGTATATGAAATACTTAAAAAAGGAACTGCAAAGGCAAAAAAAGTCGGCGAAGAAACACTTCACCAAGTAAAAGAAGCGATGAAAATCAATTATTTTGATGATGAAAAATTAATACTTGCCCAAAGCGAAAAATATAAAGAAAAGAAAGAGTCTTAGTATTTTTGGCGAAGAAAGAGGGTAGAAATGAATAAGAAAAAAATTATTTCCCTGCTGGTTCTGGCGATCTGTGCTATCGGGCTGATCTATTATAGAAATAATACCGCAACGGATGCAAATAAAAAACTTTCTCAGCAAATTACAGAAAAAGTGGAAAAGGAAGCGCCAAAAAAAGAAAATCCTGCTGTTTTTCAAGAAGAAGAGGAAAACGAAGCGGTTTCCAGAGAGACGATATATGGAAAGAAGCTTAAAGAAGCCCAGAAAATAAACGATGAGACAGTAGCTTGGCTGACACTTCCGGGAACACTGATTGATTATCCTGTAACCCAAGCCAAAGACAATGATTTTTATCTAGATCATAATATTTATAAGAAAAAAGACCCTGTAGGAAGCATCTATTTAGATTATGAAAATGATCTTAAAAAAGGAAACAACAACTTGATTCTTTACGGGCACAGCCTTGCAACGGATAATATGTTTTCCTGTCTTCTAAAGTACAAAGATCAGAACTATTTTGATTCAAACAATACAATCTACCTGTTTGGAAACGGGAAATTGGAAGAATACAAAGCCGTTGCAGGATTTGTAATGGATATGGCGAAAAAAGATCAAGTCTTTCATTTTAATGAATTTATAAATGCAGACGATCAGATCAATACTCGGGATTATGCAGAAGAAGCGAAGAAACGTGCTGTTGTAAAAAATGATATAGAAATCGGCGAAAAGGATCAGCTCATTACCCTAAGCACCTGCAGTTATGAATACAACGATGCCAGATTTGTACTTGTAGGAGTGAAAAAATAGGAGGACATTATGAAATATCTTTGGACGACAATAAAAGTAAAAAACATGGAAGAATCTTTGCATTTCTATAAAGATCTGCTAGGTCTTAAAGTAAAAGACGAAAAGCATGTCAGCGAAGGGTTTGATTTGACCTTTTTAGATATGGGAGAGTCGGATAT
The DNA here is from genome assembly GCA_012798975.1 of Gallicola sp. Taxonomy (GTDB): domain Bacteria; phylum Bacillota; class Clostridia; order Tissierellales; family Peptoniphilaceae; genus JBQKLI01. The sequence goes on along the minus strand of JAAZME010000073.1, from coordinate 476 downwards.
AGAACTTTTATGCAATGAGAAGATGGACTGTACAATAGGAAGCGGAGTTACCATCGGCTTTGAAGTAGAATCGATAGAGGAAGTTCGAACAAAACTGGAAAAAGAAGGTTACGAAGTCGGCAAAGAACAGTCTCCAGAAGATGGAATGAAATTCGTCATGGTAAAGGATCCAAACGGCCTCGGCGTTCAGCTTGTTGAATACCGATAAAAGAAAGAATATAGACCATAGCTTATAGGGGCTAAGATATAGGGGATGCGAACATATCCGCCTTCGGATATACATTTCCTATAATAGAGGTTCTATGCAGTTTTGTAAGGGTTGAATCATTGCTCTTGTATTTGAACAGCTATAAAAAAGATTCTTGAGAGAATTCTCGAGAATCTTTTTATCGTTAAAGGCTAAGGAAATATTCGACCAATAGTGAAAAAGCTGATCTTCCTTATTTCCTAGAGACGATAAGCTGTTTCCTATCTTT
>JAAZME010000314.1 GCA_012798975.1 Gallicola sp. | reverse complement strand
CGCCTCTCCGGAAATGACAGGTTTTGTATAGGTATCCCCTTTACTCTTTTTTTATTTATAAAATTGAAATCCTAAAGAATACCCCTTCTAAATTGTGCTCTCTTGGAAAAGCCGTTAAAGAGTGAGGAAGCAGGGAACGAAAAGAAGGGCAAAGTGTTTGAGCGAAGCGAGTTTTTGCCCTTCCGTTCATCGTGACCGAACGATAGGCTTGTCTAAGCCAAGCACTTGATCTTTTTGGTATACCTTTTTCTATCAAGAGAAAAAGGTAGTATTTAGGATAGAAAAGGAGTTTTCTAAAACTCATTCTTGCTTACAAAAGCAAAAGCGTTTATTCCTTTTTCCCTTGATAAACAATTGAAAAACCAAACTATTCTTTTACTTTAACAAACCCTATTCAGAAAAAAAAAGAAACGCCTTTGCTTTCTAATAAATTATGTGCTACTTTTGCCTCTTTATCAAGAGAGAGAACGATTAGTACTAAATTAAGAAATATCACTACAACTCTTTATTTATGACAAATAAAACTACTTGGAAAAAAAAGGGAGTAAAACTTTTATTATCCCTCTTTATGCTAAGCCTTATCATATTAGGGAATACATCCTGCCAATCGTATAAAAACATTCCTTATCTACAAAATTCGGAGTTTATGCTCCCTGATTCTGAGACACACCCTTTATACGATGCACGCATACAACCCAAAGATATATTGACGATTAGTGTACATACCACCAATCCGGAAGCCTCTTTACCTTTTAATCTGACGGTAGCCAATACACAATACCAGCAAGGAAGAAGCGGGGCAATAACGAGTCAAGCAGCTTTATTACCCTATCTGGTTAATAATGAAGGGAGAATTGACTTCCCGGTAGTTGGAGAAATAAAGGTAGGAGGATTAACAAAGAACGAGGCAGAAAGTGTTATAAAAGAGGCCTTGAAATCTTATTTAACCGAAGAGCCCATTGTTACCATACGAATGGAGAATTATAAGATTACTGTTTTAGGAGAAGTGGCACGCCCCAACACCTTCACCATTGCCAATGAGAAGGTAAACATCTTTGAAGCCTTAGCTTTGGCCGGAGATATGACCGTATATGGTATCCGGGAAGATGTGAAGTTGATTCGGGAAAACGCTAAAGGTCAGCAAGAGATTGTTTCCTTGAATTTAAATGATGCATCCATCACACGCTCGCCCTATTACTACTTGCAGCAAAATGATATTTTATACATCACTCCGAATAAAGTCAAAGCCAAAGATTCGGACATAGGACGCACCACATCCATGTGGATTTCAGCAACTTCCATCATAATTTCGTTAGCCAGTTTAATTGTCAATATTGTACGTTAAACAGATTAAGAAATAGAAAGAAGAGAATAAACAGTTTAAGAAAACAGATTAAGATGAATAGCTCGGAACAAAATACTCCCTCACCATTACATCACGAGAATGAAAACGAGGAGATTGATTTAAAAGAAATACTATATAAAGGAATAGAACATTGGCGTTGGTTTGTGATAGGGGTCGTCCTGGCACTTATCATTGCTTTCGTTTATATCTGGCAGACTACTCCCATCTATGAGG
>JAAZME010000301.1 GCA_012798975.1 Gallicola sp. | reverse complement strand
GGATAGGCGGCACACCTACAGCGGCCAGGCGGGCTGCCTTTGGCACCCAGGCGGGATTGCGGCCGCAACCCAGTAGAGAGATAAGAAATAGACTGTAGGGGATAGGAAATAAAGGGTAAAGATAGGAAATAGGTTGTAGGGACTAGGTTGTAGAGAAAGTTATCTTTTTCGCTATCGCTTAAAAGTTTTCTCACCTAAACGTAAATATATAAAAACACAAAAACCAGAGACTGATACTTGTATCAATATCTCTGGTTTTTTCTCCTTAATTTTGAAGATGGATTTTTATTCAGAAAATGTCCGACTTACTATAGAGTAAAAAGCTCTCCGATATCTGAGTTGATATAACAAAACTGCCTTTTATACTATCCAGAAAATGAATCCTTTCTCATTTTCCACCACAACTCCCCTCTCCCCTCTTTCACACTATCACACTATCTTTATCTGTTCCCCTTGGTCGCAAAGCGATCCTGCCTGGGTCCCGTTAGGGATCCCGCCTGGCCGCCTTTAAGCGTGCCGCCTGTGCTGCGCAGCAGTCACGCCTATCTCTTCCTACTTCATCGGAAGATCTCTCTAAATTATGTATTACCGGTCAAAACGAATTCTCGTCTTAGCGGCGATAATAGACACCAGTACACAGCTGATCACTTTATCTACAATATTGCTTGCAACTCTTGGTATAAAAGCTGCTGAAAAGATAGAGGATCCAGCATTTTTCATCGCTGCGAAAAACACATCATTAAAGTCTCCCGTAATCCCGTCGAATACAAAGATTGCGATCGGTGTTCCTATAAGCGGTGCCACTACGGATAATATCAACCCTGTTATAACCGCTGTAGAAATAGAGAACTTCTTTTTCATAGAAATCCACCCTACCACTAAACCGATTACGATATTTACCAAAGCAAAGGGAATGATCTTCGGTCCTGAAATAAATCCTTGGATCACATTTGTAAGACCTCCCACGGCAGCACCATATAAAGGCCCTAAGGTAACGGCTGCAAAGATAGTGCCCACCGTATCTAAAAACAACAGCGGAATATTTAGTGCCCCTACAACAGTTCCCAATATAATATTAACCGCTATGCATATCGCAGCAAATACCATCATCTTAGTACTAAAATTCTTCTTCATTTTGTTACTCCTTTCAAAAAATTATAATATAAAATATAGATTCACTAAAAGTATATCAAAGAAACAAGATCCGGTATACCCTATTACATATAACGATATGCACGAGAATGCATCAAGCTTTCTCCACCTAGTTTTGATACACTTATAGAAAGAGGTGACGACTATGAAAAGAGAAAAAAAGTTTATTCTGCTGGCTCACTGTATCTTAAACTGTAATTCAAAAGTGGAAGGTTTGTCTTCCTACTCTTCTGGAATCTGTACGCTTGTTTCCAAGCTTCTTCTACAAGGCTACGGGATTATTCAGCTTCCCTGTATCGAAATGGAGATGCTTGGAATAAAACGCTGGGGAGTCGTAAAAGAACAGCTCGACTATCCAGCCTTTCGGGAAAAGTGCAGAGAACTCCTTCAGCCCAT
>JAAZME010000009.1 GCA_012798975.1 Gallicola sp. | reverse complement strand
TTGGAATCTTGAAGTTTTTGGATATATTTTATAATCCCCGTCATAATCAAAGCTCTTATCGAAAAGGATTCTTTCAAAAACTCTTCGTACTTCTTTATTCAGGGAATTTTCATTTTTCCAAAAATCATAGCGGACATAATTATAGATAATCAAGGATAACGCGTCTAAAACCATATCCTCTCCATAACCTTTATTAATCAATGTCGCAAAATCTCTTTGATTAAAGTTTTCAAAGTTCATTTTTTCTTGTTCTTTCAGCAGCACCTTAATATACCCGATCATGCAAGCTTCTCCCTGGCAAACACCGCAGGAAGCTTTGCCCTTGCACATGGTTTCAGTCATATTTGAAAGCAGTTTGTTCTGCTGGTATAAAAGCTCCGCTGTATTTTGTATCGCTTCGTTGTCTTTCTGCATTTTCTGAAAACGAATCAATAATAAAATCTCTACCGCAAGTGCTGTCAGCAATGCTATCACAAAGACAGTACTCATTCCCGTTAAAGAATATAATTTTGTCAATCCGAAGAAAACAAATATAAAAGAAGATACCATTTTTATCATTTTTTCCGGCACTTTTTTACCAATCTTCATTCCTACAAAAATTCCTAAAATACTTGTCATCATCATAGCAGAAACAGTCCCGAATAAGATTATAAATGGATTTGCTGCCTCAGAAGCTAGTGTCATTGCTGTTATCTGAGTTTTATCTCCGAATTCTCCTAAGAAAAATGTTATGGCTATCGTAAGAATCGGCCCTCTGTTTTTGAGAGACTGATCTTCCCCGCTTTCCTCCTCTTCGATTCTTAAACTCATCCATCCAAATAGGATAAATACAAATGCAGCTAAGAAACTCAGATAATTTATCGGAATAAAACGGCTGATATAATTTCCTACCAGTACAGCTATACCATGATTCAAGAGTATCCCTAAGAACACTCCCGGTATTACTATTTTAAGCTTATACTTCGTTGCAAAGGTCATTGCCAATAGCTGAGATTTATCCCCCATCTCAGCTAAAAAAACTAGTATAAATGCTTCTATGATCTGTCCTATTTAGATCATCCCCCTATACTATATTAAATCTTTAACACCGATTCTCTTTCAATCAATTCGCTTGGAAGAATCGTATTATCAATGATTTTTTGATTTTCTTTTAATTCTTTTACAAGTTTTCGCATAGATACCGCACCTATATCATAATAAGGTTCTCGAACAGTTGTAAGAGAAGGTCTATAAATGGATGCAAGCGGTACATCGCCGAACCCTGCTATAGAAATATTTTCCGGAACTTTTACATTATGATCATAACAGTAATTTAATAAACCGATTGCCAGTTCGTCTTCGGCGCAGAAAACTGCGGATACGTCTTCTTTTACAGCTTTTTCTAAAATTTTCTCGCTGATATCGTAACCGCCTTTGATATTAATTCCTGCAGCATTCATAATGATAGCTTCCAGACCATTTTCTTCCATAACATCTATATACCCTTTTTGCTTTGCTTTACCTATTTTTGTACCTGTAAATTCTTCTAAAAAGATAATTCTTTTATGATTTTGTTTGATAAGATAGTTCGTCATTTCTTTAGATGCATTCACATAATCTATACTTACCGTATGGGTGTCCTCATAATCATAGAACTTGTCTAGATGTATAAAAGGTGCTGACTGGTTTTTCAATTTATAAATGACTTCAGGATTTGTATCTTCAGAAATCATTACAATTCCTTCCACTTGTTTTGTCAGCATAAAATCCATAATTTTCGATTCCTGCTCGATATCGCCGTAGGTACTGGACAAAAGGATATCATATTTATACATTCTGCCGATTTCTTCGATTCCTCTGACAATCTGCGCCATGTAGGATATACCGATATCTTTTACAATAACACCTATTAAATTTGACCGCTTCATGACTAAAGATCTAGCCAGTTCATTCGGTTTGAAATCGAGTTTATTTATTGCATCGATTACTTTTCTCCGCGCCTCAGGGCTTACCGGTTTAGAATCGTTCATAACTCTTGAAACTGTAGAAATTGAGACTCCTGCTAATTTTGCTACATCTTTTATTGTCGGTGATGACATTTCTACTCACTCCTTTATGGACTTGTGATTATATTAATACCGCCTTTTTTTGCGGAAAATGTTTTTGGCAGATAACCATTAAATTCGCCGTCTATATCTACCGGTGTTTTTTCCTCTGAATATACCTTTACTTCTGATGTCTGCAGATATAAGACAGACTCTTTGCTGATATGCTCTCCTGCTAATGTCTTAATAAATATTTGTGCTAGATCCTGCAAATTTGCTGTTTTTCTAAACAAAATCAGATCAAGCTTTCCATCATATAAAGAAGCATTGGGAGCAATTTTTTCAAATCCGCCTACTGTTGTGGTATTGGAAAGAATAATAAGATAGGCTTCTTCTTTCAATACTTTTCCATCCATTTCCAAAGTCAGTTTCATCGGTTCGGATAGTGTACTTGGGATTTCTTTGAAACCTTCTACTAAATATGCAAAACGTCCAAATACCGCTTTTAAATGTTTATCTGTTTGATGGCCTACATTTGCAAAGTTGCCGCAAGCTGCTACATTTACAAAGTACTTATCATCGCTTCTGCCCAAATCAATCGTTTTTATAACAGGATTTTCTATCATATGGACGAAATCATCTACTTCTGTGGGAATATTCATAAAGCTTGCGAAATCGTTTACTGTACCTCTGGAATGGATCGCTACCGGGATCTTAGAGTCTACAGATGAAAGACCATTTATAACCTCGTTAACCGTTCCGTCGCCACCGCTTACAATAATCATATCCCAGTTTGATTTATGGCTGTGGATGGCTTCATAATAACCGTCTTCCTTTTGCCGAGTACGAAATTTCCCCAGCTCAAAGCCTGCATTTAACAACTTTTCGCATATTAGGGAAAGGTTTTTTCCGCTCTGCTGAAGCCCGGAAGAAGGGTTTTCAATAATTTTAATTCTCTTCATAGCATAAGTACTCCTATACTTAAATACTACCAAAGTTTTTCTATTTTTTCAACATAAGAATTCAAATAATTAAATTTATTAGATAAATATTTAATTAAGTCATAGTAATAATTTTTGAAATCGTTTCTTGATAGTCTATCTTATACGAACAAAAAAAGAAGATAGAAAAATCTATCTTCTTAAAATCTATTAACCTACAATTGCAGTTGCTTCAATTTCAACGACTGCGCCTTTTGGCAATGCCGCTACTTCTACTAAAGCTCTTGCTGGTTTATGATCCCCAAAGAATTCAGTATAAACGTCGTTGATTGCTCCAAAATCATTGATATCATCAACAAATACTCCAACTCTTGCGATATCTTCTAACTTTCCGCCAGCTGCTTCTACTACTGCTAGCACGTTTTCTAAACTCGCTTGTGTTGCTTTTTTTACGTCTTCTTGCAATTCACCGTCTTTGATTGGTAATTGACCAGAAACGAATACTACGCTTCCGCCTTTTGTTCCTTGAGAATAAGGGCCTACTGCTGCAGGTGCCTTATCGCTGTGTAAAAATTCTAATGACATAATATCACTCCTTATTAAATTTTATTTATTAGACCAGAGTCTTTCCAGGTCGTAATAATCTCTTTCTTCTGGCGTAAATACATGTACTATTATATCATTTAGGTCCAACAATATCCAGTGTCCGTCTTGATATCCTTCTTTTCCTATAATTTCATAACCTTCTTCTGCACAGACATCTTCTACTTCGTCTATAATAGATTGGGTTTGGTTCGGAGTGTTTCCTGTAGCTATAACAAAATAATCGGCTAAGGCTCTTTGACTATCCAATTCCACAGCTACGACATCTTTTGCAATTTTTTCTTCGCAAGCTTCAATAATTTTCTGTAATTTTTCTTTCAAACTTTCACCTTCTTAATATATTATTTCTAGTTTTTACTGTTATTACCGCAATCAGTTCTTGATTCTCAATCAAATACGTCATCGTATTGTCAATAGTTAAAAGCATGGCTTTCTCTAAATCGATTTGTGCTGTTTCCCGAATTTTATCAACACCTGGATAATCTCTTTTCGGTTCCAGTTTATCCGCTAAAAAAACAATCTTCTCCAGCTTCGACATATTTTCTCTTCCCGTAGTATGATAGATTACAGCGTTAAGAATATCTTTCTCTTCAATACCGAAAACATCTCTCGCGATAATACCTGCCAGAGGACCGTGGATCAAAGACTTCTCTTTTAGTTCTTCTTCTAAAGATACCCATTCATTGACAATGATGTTCTTATAATCTTTTAGAAGCGATCCTTCGTTTCCTTTTGCACAATCATGGAGAAGGGCTGCTGTATAAACTTTATCTGCAGGAATATCATGTACTATCGCTAGTTTTTCAGCAGTATCGGCTACTCTTAAAATATGATGATATCTTTTTTTTTTGATATTCTTCTTTAAATACTCCAAAATTTCTTCATTCTTCATTATATATTTTCTCCTCAAGAATATCTTTGTAAATGTTTTGCAGTAAATAATATCGAGGGTTTTGTCCTGCTTTAAACTTCCCTCGAATCTCGGTAGAGGATATCTCCAAAAATCTAAAAGGAATTTCTCTTACATCGAAACCTCTAGATATCAGTTCTTGTATCTTTTTATTTAAAGCATCTTCCCAAGAAGGCGATCTTCTCGCTGCAAGAAATACACATTTGGAAAGGAGTTCTTCATAACGGTACCAGGTTTCAATTTCCAAGAGAGAATCCTCCCCCAGAATATAATAAAACTTCACTTCCGAATAAATATTCTGAAGATATTCTATGGTCTCCAATGTATAACTCGGCGTTTTTTTTCTGCTTTCATAATCCGAATATTCAAATAAAGGGTTGTCTTTTACAGCTGTTTTTACCCACTCCAACCGTTTTTCAGGCGACGTCATCTTTCGATCTTTATGAGGAGATTTTCCTGTAGGGATAAAGAGTATTTTGTCCAATCCAAAATATTCGCAGGCTTCTTGAGCCATAGCTAAATGTCCGATATGAATAGGATCAAAACTTCCTCCCATTATACCGATATTACGGCAATTTGATATGTCCATCTTTAGATGCTCTGTATATTGTAAATTTTGAACCGATAAACTGTACAAACTCTGCTTTTAACACTTCTAATATCCTTTCCTGCACATGTTTCGGATCTTCCATATTATTGTTGAGAATCTTGATTTTTATCAGCTCGTGTTTCTCTAGAGCATCGTTTAATTGTTTTATCGTATTATCCGTCACTCCCCCTTTTCCTATTATAAGAATCGGGTCTAGGTTGTGAGCTAAAGATTTTAGATAGGATCTTTGTTTTCCTGTTAGCATAATTTCTCCTGTTTATTCAAAATATTCAAATTCCATGTCGTCTATGTGAACAATGTCGCCTTCTTCGATACCAGCCTCTTTTAAAGCATCATAGACTCCTTTATCTCTTAGTACTCTTTCAAAATAGCGGACTTGTTCATTATCTTGAAAATTCGTTCTATAATACATATTTTCTATAAGAGGTCCTTCTACTACATAATCTTCGTTCTCTCTTCGTATCGTAAAATCTGGCACCTCTTCTTCTATATACTCTACATATTCTTCATCATAAGTAGAATAGTCCGTTTCTAATGTCGACAATAATTCCCAGATACGATACTTTAACTCCTGCATTCCTTCTGTGGTCGCCGCAGATACGGCAATGACATCTTCCACCTCTGAGATTTCTTTTTTTAGCAATTCCAAATTATCCATAGAATTCGGAAGATCCATCTTGTTTGCAACAAGTATCACTTTTTTGTCTTTTAACTTTTCATTGTATTTTTCCAGTTCTTCATGAATCAACTTATAGTCTTCTATCGGATCTCTTCCTTCGCTGCCGGAGACATCTACTACATGGACTAAAACACGAGTTCTTTCAACATGCTTTAAAAAGTCATGTCCCAGGCCCACTCCTTCGCTTGCTCCCTCGATAAGCCCTGGAATATCTGCTAAAACAAAGGATTCTTCCGGACCTACTTTCACCACACCTAAGTTCGGTTCCAGTGTCGTGAAATGATAATTTGCAATCTTAGGTTTCGCATCGCTTAATATTGACAGAATGGAAGATTTTCCCACATTTGGAAGGCCCACAAGACCTGCATCTGCTAAAAGCTTCAGCTCCAGTGAAACAACTCGCTCTTCCCCTTTTGTACCTGGCTGTGCAAAACGAGGCGCCTGACGAATAGAGGATGCATACTTTGCATTTCCATTGCCGCCTTTTCCGCCCTTGCAGATTACAAATTCTTCTCCAGGTTCCTTCATATCGTGTATCACGCCGCCTGTTTCAAAATCTTTGATCAATGTGCCTACAGGTACTTTAACGCGAAGGTCTTCCCCTTTTTTTCCATACTGTTTTTTCTTTCTGCCGTCTTGCCCGTTTTCAGCTTTATAATGTCTCAAATAGCGGAAATCTGTTAATGTTCGTATGCCGTAATCGGCAACAAATATAATACTTCCGCCGTCTCCGCCATCTCCGCCTGAAGGACCGCCTGAGGGTTCGAATTTTTCTCTGCGAAAAGCAACAGCTCCATCTCCGTCTTTTCCAGCTTTTAATTCTATTTTCGCAATATCTATAAACATATTTTTACTTCCTTTTCTTTGATAATTCCATGATAACATATTCTACTTCTTCCATAAAGAAAGTATAAAAAAATGGCGACACTAGGTGTCGCCATTGATATTATGCAAGATCTTCGCTTGGATAAACTGAAACTTGGCTTTTTCTCTTGCCAACTCTTTCAAATTTTACATTTCCGTCTACTTTAGCAAAAAGAGTATCGTCTCCACCTTTTCCAACATTTTTTCCAGGATGGATTTTAGTACCTCTTTGACGAACTAGGATATTTCCAGCTAATACAAACTGTCCATCGCCTTTTTTCGTACCTAATCTTTTTGATTCAGAATCACGGCCGTTACGAGAACTACCTACCCCTTTTTTACTGGCAAATAATTGTAAGTCTAATTTTAACATCATTACACCTCCTTATAACAAATCTTTAAGTATTTATTATATTCGTTTTCTAAGCTCTTAAACGCTAACTCCATACTTCGCAATAATAATTCAGCTTGTTCTTTCTGAGGATCCGTCATCAATTCATAGCGGATTTTAAGATAAAGATCTCCTTTATCCGCTTTAATATCTAAAGCGTCCTCTACACCTACGATTTCCGTTAAAGAATTTATCGTATTAATACTGTAGATCGACACCGCAGCGCAAAGAATATCTTTCCCTTCCTCTGCCAAATCTGCATGCCCCTTTATACTGAAATCTACTATAGATCCATCAAAAAGTGTGAATTCTACACGAATCATTCTTAGCCTTCGATCGCTTCAATTTTTACTTTAGTGAAAGGTTGTCTATGACCTTTTTTCTTACGGTAATTTTTCTTTGCTTTGAATTTGAAGATAATAACTTTTTTGCCTTTTCCTTGAGCTTCTACTGTAGCTTTTACTTTAGCATCTTTAACGATTGGATCTCCAACCTTAAGATCGTCATCACCTTTGATTAATAAAACTCTGTCAAATTCAACGGAATCGCCTACTTCGCCTTCTAATTTTTCTACAAAAATTGTTTGGCCTACTTCAACATTATATTGTTTTCCACCTGTTTCGATTACTGCGTACATTTAACGTGCACCTCCTTTATTTTTAAGACTCGCCAGGGGTAGGTGACTATGCTTTAAAAACCATTCCTGAGCGGTTACACAATTACATATTATATCTTAATTTATTCTAGCTGTCAATTAGTTTTACTCCTGTGCGAATAAACTGCGCAAGATTTAAAGATGTAATTCCATGGAAGCTGAGCTTAGGAAATTCTTTTATAATTTCGTTGGTCTTTCTTATAAATTGTTTTTTCATCTCTTGATTCATATTAATACAATCAACTACTGCAATACCTGTAAGAGATCTAAGCTCCATTTGGATTGCCATTTCATAAACCGCTTTGATATTTGTCTCGAGAATTTTATCTCCCAGCTTTTCTGTACTCGAGCGGTAATTTACATCGACTGCTACGAGAGCTTCTGTTTTTTCAAAAACAATTTCGCTTTTTTCGTCTATTTTAATTCTCTTGTTTTCGATATTATACAAATCTCTTTGCAATGCACTGTCATAATACGGATCGTAGTGCTCGTCAATAATAAGATCTTTGCCAGATTTTTCTTCTATAATGTTTTTAAATATTTTGTCATTTGTTTTTATATAGTCGATCTGCGTTGAATATTGATTGATAAACTGGACTATCTGTTTATTCTGTTTAAGAATCAATCTCGGTATCGGCAGAAAATGTTTCTCTTTTTCGATTCGTTTCTCGATATTGGAAAGATCATTATACTCTCGTTCTATTTCTTCTAAGGACTTCGTTATTCCTTCCCTTCGAAGTATCATGCCATACTCTTTCTCTTCGAAATCAAAGATTTTTTTATGTTTTGCTTTACGGCTTACTCTTATTTCTTTCGTCCAAGGAGTCAGGTGAATATTATCTCCCAGTATCATATATTTCTGCGTGAATCGGGGGAATTTATTGTCTTTTCCCTTTTTTATATACTGCACGAGAATTTCATCCCCCGGCTTTATAGAAGAATAGGTTTGATTATAAGGCAGGAACCCCTTTTCATGTTTTTCGTATTCAATAATATAGGCCCTTTGACCTTTCAATTCCTGTACAACCCGTGCTATATAGAGATTGTCTTCTTTGGATTCCAGACTAGCCGTCTCTTTTCGTATCCATCTGCCTTTCTTTACGAGACCCAGCAGATAGCTTTCCTTTTCTTTACTGATAAATATAAAGTTCAATCTTATCTCCCAAATAGCCGTT
>JAAZME010000263.1 GCA_012798975.1 Gallicola sp. | reverse complement strand
TAGGATTGCCTCTAGCTTTCGGCGGACCATACCTAGGAATCTTTGCATGTACAAAAGACTTCTTACGTAAGATGCCGGGAAGAATTGTTGGACAAACAGAAGACCTAGACGGTAAAAGAAGCTGGGTATTAACATTATCTGCACGTGAGCAGCATATCCGTCGTGACAAAGCGACTTCAAATATCTGTTCAAACCAAGGAGTTAATACATTAGCTACTGCTGTATATATGGCAACTATGGGTAAACAAGGTATGAAAGAAGTAGCCCTTCAATCTACTGCAAAAGCTCATTATATGTATGATGAACTATTAAAATTAGACGGAGTAGAAGCATTCACTGACAGACCATTCTTCGACGAATTTACAATCAAAACAAGCGTTGATGCTCAAACAATCAACGATAGATTGTACGAAAATGGAATCATGGGTGGAATCAATATCGAAAAATTCAACAATGAATTAGGTCATGGAATGATCATTGCAGTTACAGAGAAGAGAAAGAAATCTGAAATTGACAAATTTGTTGAAGTTGTAAAGGAGGCCTTCTAATGAGTTACGATAAAGTTATATTTGAATTGTCAAGACCTGGAAGAAAAGGCTATAATCTACCTCCTTTAGACGTTGAAGACAAAGGTTTAGAAAACTATATCCCAGATGAATTCAGAGACGACAATGATTTAGATTTTCCTGAAGTAAGTGAAGTTGACGTAATCCGCCACTACACTAATCTTTCTCAAAAGAACTTCGGTGTAGATACAGGATTCTATCCATTAGGATCTTGTACAATGAAATACAATCCAAAAATCAATGAAGATGCTGCAAGATTATCTGGATTTGCTAATGTCCATCCTCTTCAAGATGTAAAATCTGTTCAAGGTACCCTTGATATGCTTTACAATTGCGGAGAAGCATTATCAAAAGTTGCAGGTATGGATTACATGAGTTTACAGCCTGCTGCAGGTGCTCACGGAGAGATCACTGGTATCGCAATCATTAAAGCATGCCATGAAGACAACGGGGACACAAAACGTAATAAAATCATCGTACCAGATTCTGCACACGGTACAAACCCTGCAACAGCAGCTATGGCAGGATACAAAATCGTTGAGATCAAATCAGCTGAAGATGGTACTGTAGATTTAGAAGCATTAGAAGCAGCTTGCGGCGACGATACAGCAGCTCTTATGCTTACAAACCCAAATACATTAGGTATTTATGATAAAAACATCGAGGACATTACTCGAATCGTACATGATGCCGGCGGACTTTGCTACTATGATGGTGCGAATATGAACGCTATCATAGCGCAATCCACTCCTGGAGACATGGGATTTGACGTAGTTCACTTTAATGTTCATAAAACATTCTCTACTCCTCACGGAGGCGGGGGTCCTGGTGCAGGTCCGGTTGGAGTGAAAGAATTCCTTAAGAAATATCTTCCAGCTCCAGTTATCGAGAAAAATGAAGACGGATACTTTATTAAAGATGACGTTGAAAAATCTCTAGGACGTATGAAAGATTTCTACGGACACGTTCATGTATTATTAAGAACTTACGCTTATCTTTTAACTATGGGTGGAGACGGACTGAAAGAAGCTTCTACAAATGCTGTATTAAATGCGAACTATATTAAAGACAGCTTAAAAGAGTTCTACAATCTTCCTATAGACGGAATTTGTATGCATGAGTTTGTATTTGACAATGTTAAAAACGACACTGGAATTACTACTTTAGACGTAGCTAAGAGACTTTTAGATAAAGGCTTCCATGCACCTACAGTATACTTCCCATTGATCGTTCATGAGGCTATGATGATCGAGCCGACAGAAACTGAATCAAAACAAACACTTGATGAATTCATCCAAGCATTAAAAGAAATTCATGAAGAAGCAAACAGCGAACCTGAAACATTAAAATCTGCACCTCTTAATACAATAGTTCGTAGACCGGACGAAGTTAAAGCGGCAAAAGATTTAATTGTTACTTACCAACCGGAGTAAAAGATGACTAAAATTATAATTATCGGAGCAGGACCTGGCGGCTATGAAGCTGCCATCCGTGCTGCTCAGTTAGATGCAGAAGTAGTATTGATTGAAAAAGATGCAGCCGGCGGAACGTGCTTAAACAGAGGCTGTATCCCTACAAAAACATTATGGAAAATAGCAGAAGTTTATAAAGATCTAGAGATCCGCAACGAACTCGGAATCTTAGCAGATAACGTAGGACTTGACGGTGTGAAAATCCGTGAAAGAAAAGATTTCGTAGTAGATAAAGTAGTATCTGGAGTAGACTTCGTATTGGGAACTTATCCTAATATCGAAAGAATCAAAGGAACTGCAAAATTCAAAGATAAAAACACTGTTTTGATCGATACTGAAGAAGGGGAAAAGGAAGTTTCAGGAGATGTTGTATTAATAGCAACAGGCTCTAAAGTAGCTATGCCTCCTTTCGAAGGAACAGATCTTGACAATGTTCTTACAAGCGACAGCATTCTAGAATTAGAAACTGTACCGAAATCTCTAGTAGTTATTGGTGCAGGCGTTATTGGAATGGAATT
>JAAZME010000024.1 GCA_012798975.1 Gallicola sp. | reverse complement strand
TACTTCCAGATTCTGGTTCTCAACGATTTTACAGTCGGCGGGGATTTGGTCGCCAGACTCTAAAAACAGGACATCATCTAAAACGATCTTTGTATACTCCTGCTTTTCAAGTTTGTCATCTCGAAGGACACGGACATAGGGCTGGGTAATCAGTGTTAGTTTGTCGACGGTTCTTTTTGCCTGAATCTCCTGAAGGATTCCGATCACTGTGTTGATCACGACAACGGATAAAAAAGTGAGATTGATTAAATAGCGAAGGCTTCTTTAAGGATGCGATCAGGATAATAGCTGCAAGGATCAGGTTGATAAAGTTAAACAGGGTAAAGATATGCTCCTTTAAAATATCGGGGATGGTTTTTGAGTTTTTGTTTGTTATCTTGTTAAACTGGCCTTTTTCCATGCGTTCAGAGACCTGAATGCTGGTAAGACCGCCTTTGTAATTTTTCATAGGACTCCTCCGGGAATGTTTTATGGATAGTTGATCTCTTTGATTGATAGCTATTATATTTTAGGGGTATGTGCAGATTATGAAGAGAGAAAAAGCTGCAGAATATTACTCGTTAAACTTTGATGAGAGAAGCAATAGTAAAAATGGATAGAAGAGGATTTTCTGCAGGATCAACTTCTAGAAAGGGTATATTCAACTATAAAGACAGCGGCATAAAAAATTCTGAAAACTAGATTATTTAACCATAGAGGGAGGAGAACTATGAAAAAGAAAAAAACCTATTTGATCACAGGGGCAGGTTCCGGGTTCGGCTGGGAGATTGCACTTCGAATGGCGGAAGATCATGAAGATGTTATCGCAGGGGTGGCAAATCATCGCCAAGCAAAGGAACTGGCAGAAGAAGCACGAAAGCGGAATGTTTCTATCAGGATCGCGAAACTGGATATTACATCTTCGGAAGACAGAGAACTTGCTGGCACATGGGATGTGGATGTGCTTTTAAATAATGCGGCAGTTTCTCTAGGAGGATCTATGGCGGATATTCCTGAAGAAGTTCTGCGAAAGCAGTACGAAGTGAATTTTTTTGGAACGATTTTTTTAACTCAGAAGATCGTTCATCAGATGGTGAAAAAAGGGGCAGGAAAGATCGTTTTTGTCAGCTCTCTTCACGGAATAATGGCCGATCCTATATCCGGACCTTACTGCAGTTCAAAGTTTGCACTGGAGGCGGCTGCAGAATCCTTAAGCAAGGAGCTCCAAGAGTATGGCATCGAAGTAGCGGTTATCAATCCTGGTCCTTATATGACAGGGCTGAATGACCGGGAGTATGCATCTATGTCAAAATGGCAGGAGGATGTTCCAGAAAGGCTCTTTGACTATGAGAACATGGCTTTTCCTTATGAGCAGTTTTTAAATATCGATCCTGTAGTAGAAGGGACCATCGATGTGATGACTGGAAAAAGTAATGAATACCGAACGGTAATCCCGAAAGCAATGGGAATGTATGGCAAAAAACGACAACGTGATCTGTGGAACAAGAAAACAAACAAGGATCTTGGCAAGCGTCACCCGCTGATTAAAAGGGAATTTAAAATGGAGCCGGAGACCACGGTCATAGAAGGCATTCACAGAATGATTACAGATCCTTTCCAGAAAGAGGAGAAAAAGAAATAATCTAGGCATTAAAAGGAATGTAGCTTCCTGTTTTTTTCTTAAAAAGCAGATTATATACTAGTCTAAAAAAGCCCCTGTGTTCGGTGTTCTGATTACAGGAGCTTTTTTTATGAAGATATCCTGTTATGCTTCTGAGAGTTTTCCTCACTAAAGTTATAAATCAAATCCTTCCTTTATGGTATAATATTGCCATCAAATAATCATTTATACCGATTCTGATTTACAGAATATTTTCTTTAGTCTGGGTTTTCTTGGACTTTCTTTTGGTAGAGCAGATGGTATTTTTGAAATAAAATAAGCACCTTGATTTGTTATAAATATAATGAATTCATACGCGGTGCAAAAGGAGAGAGAAAAATGAAAGAAAATTCAAAAAACTTGTCGATACTATTGGGAGCAGCGTTTTTAATGGCAACTTCAGCCATAGGACCCGGGTTTTTGACTCAGACTGCCACTTATACCGGGAGTCTTGGGGCAACATTCGGATTCGTTATCTTGGTTTCACTGCTGTTTTCAGCGATTGCTCAGCTTAATATCTGGAGAGTGATCTGTGTTTCGAAACTAAGAGGACAAGATATTGCAAACAAGGTTGCACCGGGGCTAGGTTATTTTATTGCGATACTAGTTGCAATCGGAGGACTTGTTTTTAATATTGGCAATGTTGGAGGAGCGGCAATCGGGCTTCAGGCGATTTTCGGAATGGACATTAAGTTTGGGGCAGCTATTGGCGGAATTTTAGGAATCTTAATTTTTATTTCCAAAAAAGCCGGTTCTGTTATGGACCGTTTAACTCAAGTTTTAGGAGCCCTTATGATTGTTCTGATTCTTGTTGTAGCTGTAATGACACAGCCGCCTGTAGGGCAAGCGATTCAAAGAACATTCTTGCCGGAAAGTCTTCCTCTTGTTGCTATTATTACGTTGATCGGGGGAACGGTAGGAGGATATATCACGTTCTCTGGAGGTCATAGACTTGTAGATGCGGGGATTGTAGGAGAAGAGAATCTGTCTCAAGTGAACCGTTCCGCCGTTATGGGCATGGGCGTTGCAGCCATTGTCCGGGTTTTATTATTCCTTGCAGTACTGGGAGTTGTATCAAAAGGGGTGGCATTAGACGCAGCAGATCCAGCCGGGAGTGCTTTTCAACAGGCTTTAGGAACTACAGGATATAAAATATTCGGGATTGTCTTTTTAGCAGCAGCACTGTCTTCTATTGTAGGCGCGGCTTATACTTCCATTTCATTTTTAAAAACATTAGTAGAACCTGTTCGTAAAAACGAACGTTTATGGACGATTATCTTTATTGCTTTTTCGACATTGGTATTGATATTTGTAGGACAGCCTGCAGCGATTCTTGTGTTTGCAGGAACAGTAAATGGATTTATCTTGCCGATCATGCTTGCAGCGATGCTTCTAGCAAGCAGGAAAAAGTCGATTGTAGGAGAGTATAAGCATTCTTCTGTTCTTTACTGGCTAGGATGGGTAGTGGTGATTCTTACTTCTATCATGGTTCTTCGTTCCATTTATTTATTGATAGCAGGTTAAAAGACTCCTGAGGTTAAAGAACTTATTATGGAGGACAGCATGGAAAATAGAGTAAAGCCTGTGGGAGATCAAGGAATTATGATCTCCTTCGGCAATGAAATAAGCGATGAGATCAATGGCAGCGTTACTAATTTTGTCGCTGATTTTAGAAAGAAAAACTTTGAAGGAATTATTGATATTATTCCTGCCTACAGTTCGGTTTTAATATCCTATGAGCCTTTTGTGTGGGGATATCCAGAGATTAAAAAAGAAGTAGAATCCCTTTTGGACAACAAGAAGGACAGCGAAAAAAAACGAAAAAGAATTTACGAGATTCCTGTGTGCTACGGAGAAGAGTTTGGGCAAGATATGGAAACTGTTGTTGCCCATACTGGTTGAACAGAGCAAGAGATTATCCGAATCCACAGCGGGACGGATTATCTGATATATATGCTGGGTTTTATGCCGGGGTTCGCTTATTTAGGGGGAATGGACGAAAGACTGATTACTCCTAGGCTGGATAAACCTAGACTAAGTATTCCAGCAGGAAGTGTAGGAATCGCTTCGGCTCAGACTGGTATTTATCCTATGGAGTCGCCGGGAGGCTGGCAGCTTATCGGGAAGACACCCTTAAAACCTTACGATCCTTCGAGAGTGCCGGTAATTCTTTATGAAGCGGGAGACTATATCCGTTTTGTTCCTGTTTCAAAAGAAGATTACGACCGCATCGAAAGGGAAGTTGAAGAAGGTATTTATAAAATAAGAAGAAGGGAGGAGTAGAATGGGGATTATAGTTTTAAACAGCGGAATGAAGACCACTATACAGGATAGAGGCCGCTATGGTTATCAAAGTTCCGGGTTTTCTGTGTCCGGCGTGATGGACCGCCGTTCTGCGACTCTTGCAAATTTCTTGGTAGGAAACGAGCCGGGAGAGCCTGTTATAGAATTCGTACTGACGGGACCGGAGATTTCCTTTACAAAGGATACGATTATTGCCTTGACAGGAGGAGATTTTCATCCTAGAGTCAACGGAAATCCAGTAGAAAACTATTGCGCTATCGAAATCCGAAAAGGCGACCGCTTAAGCCTTCCTTTTGCAAAGACAGGAAGCTACGGTTATCTGGCTATAGCAAATGGTTTGGAAATCGAAAAGATAATGGGCAGCTTTTCAACAAATACCAGGGTTCATATCGGAGGATTCAAGGGGCGTCCTTTGGAAAATGGAGACAGCATTCCCTTTGCCAGAAGCAGAAAGCAAGATGAAAATGCACTAGTCCGAAGGATGAAGCCGGAAGTTTTTGAAGAAACGAAAGTGGAGCTTCGTGTAGTATTGGGGCCGG
>JAAZME010000043.1 GCA_012798975.1 Gallicola sp. | reverse complement strand
CGTTTTCCAAACTTGATTGTAAACGGATCTTCAGGTATCGCTGTTGGTATGGCGACAAACATGGCTCCCCATAATTTAAGGGAAACCATAGACGGCGTTATCGCTTATATCGACAATCATGACATAACAGTAGAAGAACTAAATGAAATTATCAAAGGACCGGATTTTCCTACAGGAGCCAATATTATGGGCATGGAAGGAATCCGAAAAGCCTATAAAACAGGCCGGGGAAAGATTACATTACGAGCCGTTGCCCGTATAGAAGAACATAAAAAACGAGAACGTATTATCATTACGGAAATTCCGTATCAAGTCAACAAATCAAGACTGATTCAGAAGATCGCAGAATATGTTAAAGATAAAAAGATCGAAGGAATATCCGATCTTCGAGACGAGTCGGATCAAAGAAAAGGAATGCGTATTGTTATCGAATTAAAAAGAGATGCCAATGCGAATATTGTTTTAAACAATTTATACAAATATACACAGCTTCAGACAACTTTCGGAATTATCAATCTTGCTTTAGTTAATGGAGAGCCGAAAGTATTAGGATTAAAAGAATTAATCTCTCTTTATGTAAATCATCAGGAAGAAGTAGTCGTTCGAAGAACAAAGTTCGACTTAAAAAAAGCAGAAGACCGCAAGCATATTGTGGAAGGTTTATTAAAAGCAATCGATCATATCGATGAAATTATCCGTATTATCCGAAACGCCTATTCCGATGCTCTTGAAAAACTGATGGAAACATTCGATTTCTCAGAAGTACAAGCCCAGTCTATTTTGGACATGAGATTAAAAAGACTTCAAGGACTGGAAAGAGAGAAACTTCAAGGTGAATTTGAAGAGCTTATTTCTGAAATCAAAAGATTGAAAGAGATTTTAGAAGACAGAGAAGTATTATTCAAACTGATCAAAGACGAGATGAGCGAGATCAGAGAGAAATTCGGCGATGAACGACGTTCTGCTATACTTCCAGCAGCTGAAGAAATCAATATGGAAGAACTGATCGAAGAAGAAGATGTATTGATTACCCTTACAAACGAAGGTTATGTAAAACGCACGCCGATGTCTACTTATAAAGTACAAAACAGAGGCGGCAAGGGAATCATGGGTCTTACGACGAAAGAAGACGATTTTGTTCACTCGCTCTTTATAACATCCACATTAAACACTATTCTTTTCTTCTCCAACAAAGGAACAGTGTACAGTTTAAGAGCCTTCCAGATACCTGAGGGAAGAAGACAGGCGAGAGGACAGGCCATTGTAAACTTGCTGCCTCTTAAAAAAGGCGAAAGCATCAACGCTGTGATTCCAATGGATGTACGATATGGAAAGACCTATCTGTTAATGGCTACAAAATGCGGTTTAATCAAAAAGGTTAAATTTGATTTATTTGAAAACATCCGTAAAAACGGTATTCGTGCGATCACGCTTAAAGGCGATGATGAATTGATCAATGTACGAAATGTAAATCAAGAATCCGACTGTATGATCGTTACACGCCAAGGCCAAGCAATTCGTTTTGCGATCAAAAACCTTCGTCCTATCGGAAGATCGGGAAGAGGAGTAAAAGGGATAACCCTTGCTGATGGCGATAGTGTAGTTTCTATGGATATCCTGGAAGAAAACGACTATTTACTAGTAGTGAGCGAAAACGGATACGGTAAAAAGACCAAGATCGAACATTATAAGAAACAAAACCGGGGCGGCAAAGGTGTTAAAACGTATAAGATCAACAAGAAAACAGGAGATATCGTATCTGCCAAACTTGTTCTTATGGAAGACGAGATTATCATTATCTCTGGAAAAGGCGATATTATAAGACTGAATGTCCGTGACGTTTCTACAAAGGGACGAGATACTATGGGCGTTAAATTAAAAGATGTAAAGAGCGAAGAAGACCGTATCGTTGCTGTTACAAAATACGAAGAGATAGAGGAATAAGGGGGAAACAATGGAACTAAACTTTGAAATAAAAAAAGCTCAAAATAGTTTACTCGTTCTTTTAAAAGGGGATCTCGACGCATATACATGCAATAGTTTAAAAGAAAAAGTGGAAGAAATGCTGAAAGATGAAGTCGTCGATATCTATATCGATGCAAAAGAGCTTGATTATATCGATTCAACAGGCCTTGGGACAATTATAGGGATCTATAAAATTTTAAAAGAAGACGACAAGCAGATCTATATGGAAAATTTAAAACCAAATGTCCGAAAAATGTTTAAAATAACCGATCTTGACCAGATCATTAGTATAAAGGAGTAGAACATGGCTGAAAAGATCAAACTTACTGTTCCCAATGAAGAGAAAAATATTACCTTAATTCGAATGGCGACTTCTTTTATAGCGAGTCAAATGGATTTTGATATCGAAGCGATAGAAGATTTAAGAGTTTGTGTCAGCGAAGCCTGCAATATTCAGCTGGGTACTTCTGAAAAACTGCGTTTAACATTAGAAGATAAAACAGATGCTCTTGAAATTCATGTAGAAAAGAAAAAAAGTTTGGATGTAGAAGAAGGTATGAATCGTGAACTTGCGGCAAGTATTATGGAAATACTGATGGACGAAGTTAAAATCGATAATGAGGGCGTTCATCTCATTAAATATTTAAAGGTGAATGATCATGGCGAAACACAAGGGTAAGAAAAAAAGAACGAAAGAACAGCTGCAGATCAAAGAGATGTTTCTTGAATACGATAAGACGAGGGATCCTCAACTTCGTGAAGTTTTAATAGAGAAACATCTTTATATCGCAGAGATTCTTGCGAAAAAATACGTCAATAAAGGAATTGAATACGATGATTTATTCCAAGTAGCAAGCATCGGACTGATCCTCGCTATAGACCGTTATGATGTAAGCAAAGGATTTGAATTTTCAAGTTTTGCTACTCCTACGATTGTGGGAGAAATCAAGAAGTATTTTAGAGATAAAGGCTGGGTTATCCGAGTACCGAGAAGAATCCAGGAAGTCTCTAAAAAAGTGAACAATGCAAAAACCTACTTAAGCCAGAACCTTCAGAGATCGCCTACCGTAAGCGATATCGCAGAATATCTGAATACCACAGAAGAAGAAGTTCTGGAAGCCTTGGAGGCAAGCCGTGTGTATGCTCCCCAGTCTTTAGATTCCACCTTCGACTCTCAAAACGATGATCGTGAAGTGAATTTAAGAGACTTGGTAGGAGAAGAAGATGAATACTTCAATCAAGTAGAAATCCGAGATTTCTTCGCCAGAGCCATGACGAAATTAACGGATATGGAAAAGAAGATATTAATAGATCGATATTTCGATAAAAAAACACAAGTCTCTATCGCAAAAGAACTGAATATCAGCCAAATGACAGTTTCTAGAATCGAGAAAAAGATTATCGAGAAGTTTAAGGTTGAAATGGACGAAACGATGAGTTAGTTTTTAAAATATCTATTCCGAAAATTATTTTAGAAAATCAATGCTCCCTCAAAGAGACCCTTTGGGCCTGCGGAACTCACTACGCTTCGCTTCGTTCAGACATCCTCGGCTAGGAGGGGTCTCTTTGAGATCGCTGTGAT
>JAAZME010000244.1 GCA_012798975.1 Gallicola sp. | reverse complement strand
TGTCCAAACAGATGCTTTTTAAAATCTGGAACATATTGTCTGCATCGTTGAAGTCGAATTTCAGTTTTAGAATTCCCTCTTTTTCTCCACGGAAAATCGCTAAGATTCTATGAGGTTTTAGAAATCTCATTCTTTCTGCGAATTCATAATACATTTCATAAGTGCCGTCGTCTTTCGATGGATCTCCTTCACAAAGAAGTCCGCCTTTTTTCGCACCGGCTCTTACGATATCCCTGTATTCTTTTGTCTCGGAGATTTCTTCAGCCAGGATATCCATCGCTCCTTGAAGAGCAGCTTTAACTGTTGGAACTTCCTCTGTTATGTATTTTTCTGCTTCTTCTTCGATCTTTCTAGTCTTGTCTTCAAAATTAAAAAGATATTCTTTTAAAAGTTCTAAGCCGCGTTCTTTCGCTTGAGAGGCTCTTGTTCTTTTCTTTTGTTTAAAAGGAAGATAGAGGTCTTCTACTTCTTGGAGCTTTTCTGCTTTTTCAATCTCTGCTTTCAGTTCTTCTGTTAGCTTACCCTGTTCCTCGATAATGCGGAGAACATCTTCTTTTCTTTTTTGAAGATTTCGAAGATAGGTCAAATTTTATTCTAGATCTCTAAGAACCGTATCCGTTAGATTTCCAGTAACTTCTTTTCGATAACGGGAAATAAAGGGAATCGTATTTCCTTCGTCGATTAATTCTACGGTTTTTTGAACTTGGCTTTCTGAAATTTTTAATTTTTCTGCTATGATTTTTTCTATATTCATTTTTACTCCTGAAAAAAGGAATTCCAAAGAATTCCCCCTTTTTTACCTGATTATATTGTTTAAACTATTAAAAAATAGTGTGATAGAGTTATGTCCGATCGTTTCTATCCAATCACGAAGAAACATCGTTCTTGGGAAACGAGTGACATGAGCTAGACCTAACTTAGTTTTGTTTTTTGGAAAACTTTAGTAGGTCTGGTGCAACTCGTTCTCCAAATGAGTTTTTCCATTTGGCTAAGAACGATCTGCTGACCTGCTGTCAAATCAAAATACCTGGTTTGGGCTAGGGCTTCAGAGAGGGGAGTTATGGTAGAAACATGAATGTCTTCTTCATTTTCCTCCTCAACTCCACTCTTTCACTCTCTTACTCTCCACACTTTTTTCATCCTACTTACTATTATTCAACTCTTTTAAATAAGCGTTGATGATGGGGTCGATGTTGCCGTCGATTACTTTTTCAGCATTTCCTGTTTCGTAATTCGACCTATGGTCTTTTACCAAAGTGTAGGGTTGAAAAACATAGGAGCGGATTTGGGAGCCCCAAGATATTTGGGAATATTTTCCCTGGATATCTTCAATCCTTTCCCTTTTTTCTTCTTCCTTAATCAATAGCAGCCGGGCTTTCAGCATATTCATCGCCGTTTCCCGGTTGAAGATCTGGCTTCTTTCGGACTGGCACTGAACGGTAACACCTGTTGGAATATGGGTGATTCGTACTGCTGAATCCGTTGTATTGACATGCTGACCCCCAGCACCGCTGGCACGATAGGTGTCGATTTTTAAGTCGCTTGGATTGATTTCGACTTCTGTGTCGTTGATAATTTCAGGAAAGACATCTACACTGGCAAAGGATGTATGCCGGCGGCTGTTTGTATCAAAAGGAGATATCCGAACAAGTCTATGAACGCCTTTTTCCCCTTTTAAAAGTCCGTAGGCATTGTGACCTTTTATAAAGAGAGTACAGGACTTGATTCCGTTTTCATCATCGGAATTCATCTCTCGAAGGGTCATCGTAAAATCATGATCCTCTACCCAGCGGTGATACATTCTAAGAAGCATGCCTGCCCAGTCTTGAGCTTCCATGCCTCCTGCTCCCGCATGA
The DNA here is from genome assembly GCA_012798975.1 of Gallicola sp. GTDB lineage: Bacteria > Bacillota > Clostridia > Tissierellales > Peptoniphilaceae > JBQKLI01. The sequence goes on along the minus strand of JAAZME010000244.1, from coordinate 15,800 downwards.
ATCATCATAATGGCGTTGTTCCCATCGAATTCTCCAGAAAGAAGAGTGCTGATTTTTAACTTTTCAAGCTTTTCTTCCGCTTCTTCGATAATCTTTTCGATTTCTCCATCGTATTCAGAAGATTCTTCTTCCCCTGCAAGCTCCATCATAATATGGATTTCTTCCAGAGCTTCTACTAAGGAGTCGTATTCTTCCACATCGCCTTTTTTTGATTTTAGGATATCGAAAATCTCTTGAGCTTTCTCTGAATCATCCCAAAAATCGGGTTTCAACGTCTTTTTTTCAAGCTCTTCGATCTCTTCTCTTAACAGAGATACGTCAAAGTGAATCCCTCATTTCCGTAAGACCCTGAGAAAGTTCTTCTATTTTTTCATTTACTGTATAGAGATCCACTTTAATTCACCCCTTATTCGTTTTTACCGCAGCATTTTTTGTATTTTTTACCGCTTCCGCATGGACAAGGATCGTTGCGGCCTACTTTTTGTTTCTTCACTACAGGTTCATTTCCTTGATTGTCGGAAGTTTCTTTAGCTACTTTTACACGTTCTACAGGCTGGCGAAGTACTACATTATAAAGACTCTTTAATGTATCGTCTTTGATACCTGCATTCATTTCTTCAAACATTGCAAAGCCTTCGTTGTTATAAGCTCTTACTGGATCCTGCTGACCATAAGAACGAAGTCCAATACCTTGTTTTAACTGATCCATCGCATCGATGTGATCCATCCAGCGGCGATCCACTGCACGAAGAAGGAATACTCTTTCTGCTTCACGGAATGTATCTGCTCCGATTTCTTCTTCTTTTGCTTCGTATAATTTCACAGACTCGTCGTAGATATAGTCTTTTAAGGACTCTACAGTGTATATTGAAAGATCTGGAAACTGAAGTACGCCTTCAGGAAGATAAATTCCGTTTAAATAATGGAATAAGCCTTCCATTTCCCAATCTTCGTGTTTTGGACTTCCATGAGTGTATTCGTTTACAGCTCTTTCTACAACATCTCGAAGCATTTGAAGTACAAAGTCCTTCATATTTTCTCCGTTCAGGATTTTATCTCTTTCTTTATAGATTACCTGACGCTGAACATTCATGACATCGTCGTATTTAAGAACTTGTTTACGAATGCCGAAGTTGTTTGACTCTACTCTTTTTTGAGCTCTTTCAATAGCTTTCGATACAGATTTGAATTCGATAGGCTCATCATCTGGATAATTTCCAGAGTCCGCTACTTTCTGGATCGTTTCTCCTCCGAAAAGTCTCATTAAATTATCAGATAGAGAAATATAAAAACGGGAACATCCCGGGTCTCCCTGACGGCCGGAACGGCCTCGAAGCTGATTGTCGATACGTCTAGACTCGTGTCTTTCTGTTCCTAGGATATATAATCCGCCGGCTTCTTTTACCTGCTCCTTGTTTTCGTCTGTAAACTTCTTGTATTTTGCATAAAGCTCATTATATTCTTTTCTAGCTTCTACAAATTCCGGTTCTTCCCTTGGAATAAAGCTGTCTAAGTCTGCAATGATTTCATCAGAGTAGATGCCTTTCTTTCTCAAGTCGTGTTTCGCCATAAAGTCTGGATTTCCGCCCAGCATAATATCTGTACCACGGCCGGCCATATTGGTCGCGATGGTCACTTTGCCAAGCATACCCGCTTGAGAAACAAGTTCTGCCTCTTTTTGATGATGCTTTGCATTTAACACATTATGGGGAATCCCAGAGCGTTTTAATAGTTTGCTTAAAAGTTCCGAAACTTCAATAGAAACTGTACCTACAAGCATCGGCTGTCCGGTTTGATGGACTTTTCTAATTTCTTCGATAATCGCTTCGTATTTTCCCTTTTCATTCATATAGATACGGTCATCAAAATCTTGACGAATCACAGGTTCGTTTGTCGGAATTTCAACTACATCCATATGATAGATCTCTTGGAATTCTTCTTCTTCTGTTTTCGCAGTACCTGTCATACCAGATAGTTTCTCATACATTCTAAAGTAATTTTGGAATGTAATTGTCGCTAAGGTTTTCGACTCGGAACGGATAGAAACAGCTTCTTTTGCTTCAATGGCCTGATGAAGACCTTCGCTGTATCTTCTTCCTTCCATAATACGGCCGGTAAATTCATCGACGATGAGAATTTCCCCGTCTTTTACTACATAGTCGATATCTCTATGCATTGTACTGTTTGCTTTTAATGCCTGGTTGATATGGTGGGCAATTTCCATATTATTTGGATCGGAAAGATTTTCTACTCCGAAATATTTCTCAGCTTTTGTATTTCCTTTTTCTGTAAGGTTCGCAGTTTTTCTCTTTTCATCTACGATATAGTCTACTACTTCTTCTTTGAATTCTCTTTCGAAGGGATCTGGAATATCTTCGTCCGGATCCATAACTCTTTTCGTAAGACCTTTTACGAAGCTTTGTGCTCTTGCATAAAGTTCTGTAGAGTCGTCTCCTTGTCCGGAAATAATAAGAGGAGTTCTCGCTTCGTCGACTAAAATGGAATCGACCTCATCGACAATGGCAAAATGAAGATCTCTTTGCACTTTATCTTCTTTATAAATAACCATATTATCTCTAAGATAGTCGAAACCGAACTCGTTGTTTGTTCCGTAAGTGATATCGCAGTTATAGTTTTCTCGACGTTCTTCATTTTCCATATTATGAAGAATACATCCTACAGTTAAACCAAGGAATTCATGGACTTTTCCCATCCATTCCTTATCACGCTGTGCTAAATAGTCGTTGACTGTAACGATATGAACACCTTTCCCAGTCAATCCTTCTAGATAAGCAGGAAGTGTGGATACTAATGTTTTACCTTCCCCTGTCTTCATCTCTGCTATTCGTCCCTGATAAAGGATAATACCACCCATTAACTGAACAGGATAATGCTTCATCTCTAGAACACGATCTGCAGCTTCTCTTACGACTGCAAAAGCTTCTGGCAGAATATCGTCCGTTGTTTCTCCCTTTGCTAATCTTTCTTTAAACTCTGTAGTTTTAGCGCGCAGTTTTTCATCGCTTAATTGTTTTGTTTCTTCATCTAATGCAAGTATCTTATCTACTAGCGGTTGTATTTCTTTAACAGCTCTTTGACTTCTTGAACCGAATATTTTCCCTAAAATTCCCATTCTAACACCTCAATTTCTATGTACCATTTTATCACTACAATAGATCATATACAAATAATTTGTAACAAATATGGATCTCTATCCTTAATTTCTTCCATAATAAAAGGGAGATCTCTCTCCCTTATCCTATCATCTCTTCTAGTATTTCTATTGAGGCGGTTATTGCCCTTGGACAAATCTCTTCTATCTTCTTTTCTTCTACTGCGATCATAAGATTTTCATCGGTTGAAATATTGATTCCCAGTATCTCTTCGCATTGTAAGGTTCCCATTTTTTCTTTAAAAGATTTGTTATATTCTTCTATCTTTTCTTTCATAATCCTTCGGCTGTTTTCCTCATGAGATCCGTATTCTAAGCCCAGCACCATATAAGCTCCAGAGACCGCGCCGCAGGTTTCTCCTCGAAAGAGCCCGCTTTCAAAAGGCTGTGCGATTTTACTTGCTGTTTTTTCTGATAAATCGTATCTTTTATGAAAGTACATAAGTACTGTCTGGCTGCAGTTTAAACCTTCCTGCAGATAGTTTTCAATTTGTTTTTTATTCATTTAATGCACCTCCGCAGCTGGATCCTGCCCCTGCAGTACATCCATAGCAGTAGTTTTCAAAAATAATATTTCGGGACAAGCTGTCTTTTTCAAGGATTTTATCTACTGTAGGATATTCTTTGATTTCGAGATTTTCCATTTGATTGAAATCGCAATCATAAATCTTACCGTCAAAGGATACAGAAATTTGATAACGGCACATAATATTATCTACTGTATCTTCATTAAAATTCTCTTTTAAAAGACCCATATATTCATTATAACGGCCTTCCTTTGTTAACTCTTCCTTAAAATATCCCATGGGAATATTTGTAATCGTTAAAAGATTTGTAAATTCTATGCCGTAATTTGAAAGCTCCCTTTTATAATCTTCTTCCAGAGATTTTTGGCTGGGAGGAAGAAATGCTCCTAAAGGATTATAGACAAGATCAAGGCTTAATTCCTTCCCGTATCCATAGTCATTTAGAACTTTAATGGATTTTAGAGCTTTTTCAAACGTGCCATGCCCTCTCATTTTGTCTACATTTTCTTTCGTATAACAGGGAAGGGATGCAACGATATTGATCTTATGTTCAGAAAGCTGTTTTATCAATGACGTCTTTTTATTAAGATCTGCTAAATTTGTTCGAAGAATTACATTTTTAGAACGTTTTGCACTTTCTTCTATAAAATAATCGATCTCTGGATGAAGTGTCGGTTCTCCTCCTGTGATATCTATCGTATCCAGAGAAAACTTGTCGTAAATCTTCATCGCCTTGTCAAATATTTCCCGGCTCATCATTTCGCTTCTTTTTGGAGAAGCTTCTACATGGCAGTGGCTGCATTTTAAGTTGCAGACCTTGCCGATATTAAGCTGCAAGATATGTATATCTTTTATCTGATTGTCCACTTTGTCTTTAAAATTCATTTTATCTCCTTTGTTTAAACTTAAACTTCAGTACATTTTTAGCATAGTTTCCAGAAACTTCTTCCTCTACTCCAAGAATTTCTGAAAGAAGATTTCGTATATTTTTTAATTCGTACTTCTTGAAAATTCCAGAACAGGAAGAACAGTAGGTATAGATATTTTCTTTCTGAAGTTCTGCGATTCTGATCTTTGTTTTCCTTAAAATATCCGGCTCGTTTTTCGCCGCACCTCCGCCAAGACCGCAGCAGTTTACTTCCCAAAAACTATCCTGATAATCATCGATATATTTTTTTATAGACTGAAAAATTTCTCGATTATACCGGTCTGAACAGGGGAAAAATATTTCCGGAATTCCTTTTATTTTAGTGCCGATATTGTTCTCATATAAAAACTCGTAGACGCTTATCACTTCTATATCGAGCTTTTTTTTCAAAAGATGATAGCAGTTGGGACAAGCACAGATCAGCCTTTTTGTATTTTTCTCTTCGATCAGTTTTTCCAAGGGGGAAAAACTTGCCTTCGCTCCAGATTCATACACCGGCTTTTTGCAACAGTCTATGGAAAAATCTATCCCCATTTCACCGCAGATTTCGATAAGTTTTTCGGAAGTTTTCGGATAGTAGCCTGGATAATTACAACCTAGAAAAAGAAGATTGCTGCTTTGTCGCTTCGAATTATTCTTCAGTTTATAGTTTTCTTTCATCCATTTCGTTCCGGCAGTTCCCTTTGGATTTCTCCTTCTTAATTCTAAAGCGATCTCAACTCCCGACAAGTCTTTCGGACAGACTTCTTTGCATTTTCCACACATAAAACAATGATACCTTAGCTCTTCTCTGTCCGTAAAGTCCAAAAGATTCATCTCGTATTTTTCTAAAAATAAACAGTTTCTGGTGCACTTCCCGCATTTTATGCATTCGTTCTTCGTTCTTTCTATCATCTAATCACCATAATCCTTGTAAATCTTTTTAATATCTCCATGTCTTCTATATCGATGCTGGAGAATCTGCATCTTTAGAATCGTTCTCCAAATCCCATGTTCTTCGAAGCGTCTCGAAGAAGTACGGATTTTTTCTTTTAATAAATGAAATTTGTACCCTTTTTTCTTCAAGGTCATGGACAGCTGATAATCCTCCATTAAAGGAATCGGCTGAAAACCTCCTATCTCTTCAAAAAGTTTCTTTTTTATAAAAATCCCTTGATCGCCGAAGGCAATATTTCGGTACTTTACTCTTTGGGAAGAATTAAATGCCACCATCCTCATTAACGGATGTGCCGATATAAATTCTAATGTAAAACATCCTATTTCATTTCCGCTTCTTTCAATTTGAAGAACACTTTCCGGACTGATTCTGCTGTCTCCATGGACAAACCATAGAATATCGCCTTTTGCATACTCTGCCCCTCTATTCATCTGGTTTGAACGATATTTCGTTTCCTGAATTTTAGGATAATATATTTTTTCAAAGGTTTTATCTGTACTAAATCCGTCGCTGAAAATCACCTCGAACTCTCCTTTTAGATGATCCAGATCCTTTTGAATCTGAAGAATATTTTCTTCTTCGTTATACGTCGGAATGATAATTGTGATCATGATCTTCCTTTTTAAGATATATTTTTAGGGCAATAGAGGATGCTGCTATGAGCAGTACAAGCCCAAGAACTGCTTGGAAGAATTCAGGACTTCCTATGTTCAAAGATTTATCCCCTACATTTAAAAAGGCAATGGTTCCCGGTATGATTCCGATAATCGTCGTTGCGATATAGTTTAAAAACTTAATCTCCGTCAATCCGCTGATATAGTTTATGAGATTATAGGAAACAAGAGGAATCAGCCGAAAGACAAAAAATAATCCGCTTAATGTTTTTTGATTCTTCGTCAAAAACTTTTTACGTAAAGAAATACTGACTCTCTTGTTTAGAAACTCCTCAAAGAAGTCTTTTCCTAAATATTTTGTCATATAAAACATAATCGCAGAGTTTATTGCAGCCCCGACAATAGTATATAGGGTTCCTTCTAGGACTCCAAAAAGCACTCCTCCCCCAAAGGCCAAAATCGGCACCGGAAAGAAAAAGATAGGGAGTATGCTGAAGAGTCCGATATAGATCAAGGGAGCATTTTTACCGCTTTCTCCCACCCAGTTTCGAATTGTTTCGATGGAAATAAAACGTACTGCTATTACCGACAGTACGCCTATGATTATTATACTTCCTATTTTAAACCACTTTTTTCTGTTTTCTCTCATTATAAATCCTTTTCGCCACATAAATGATTATACTTAGGGAAAATAATACTAATAAACCAATCATCAGCTTCTGGGCTCCCCCAGACAAGGTTCCTCCTATATAAGAGTATACAATCGTTGCAGGAAGCTGTCCTATTCCTGTTGCGACTACAAAGGACAAGAAACTCATCGATGTCAGTCCTGCTGCATAGCTTACCAAGTCGAAAGACATGAAAGGAAGAAGTCTTGCCACAAGTATGGCAAATTTTCCATATTTTTTAAAGAAATCATCCACTGATTCCAAGCTTCCTTTACTGGTAAACTTTTCTACTACATCTCGTCCTAAGATCCTTGCGATGTAAAAACAAAGCATCGCCCCAACCATAGAAGAGGTCCAAGACAGTATCGCTCCTTTTACCCATCCGAAGACTGCAGAATTCGCCAATGTAATTAAAAATGCAGGTATCGGCGAAAGGAGAGACTGAAGAACCATCAGAAGAAAAGATACAGCAGCAGCATATCCGCCAAACCCTCTTATATATTCTATAACTCCTTCTATCCCCGATGAAGACAAAACCTTAACTGCTTCATTAATAGAATTTCTAACTGCTGGTACTGCTAGATAAATAATTAAACAAAAGAGTATAATACCTATCAGCGCCGCTTTTTTCTTATTTCGTTTTAATATTTCCATAATATTCCTCATAATAATTTCTTTCTATAAAGGATAAAAACTCCGGACTTAAAAAATGATCGATTTTCAAAAGAGTATCTTCATTTATAATACCTTTTGTCTGTGAGCTGTACTCAACCTTTGCCATGCTGCACCAGGTAATACCCCTTAGGCAGTTGAACACAAGGTATTTTCCAAGTTTTTGATGATCTAAAGTATTATATTTTTCATATTCCTTTAAAAATTCATCCCTTTCATGAACCTTTAGTATTTTATCCGTTTTCCAATTTGTTGTGGTGGGAACTAAAAAATGAGCTAGATCCTGCTCCTTTTCTCCAATAATCGGTTTTTCCCAGTCGATGACTACATTTCTATCTCCAATAATAAAATTTCGATTATTTAGTTCCGTATTGATAATAGTTGGCGTTTTGATTTTTTCTGACAGCCCAAGACTTTTCGCTGTGTTGAAAAACCTGTCCACAAAATCGACTACATAATCCTCTCTATCCTGCCAGCTGCGGTATGTTCCGAACATGGCGCTGCATTCGTCAAACATCCCTTGAAAGGGCTCTTCTTCCCGTATCAGCGAGGAGTCCTTTGGCTCTAAACGGTGGATCTGTGATAGAAGAAAGGCCGCTGTTTTTAAATCCTTATCATAATCCAAAGGCCGGCCTTCGATGTATTCCATCGTTAAAAAAGGCAGCGGCAGATATTTCCCCCGGCTTTTATATTCATATATCTCCGGCACTACCCCGGAACTTTGAATTTCACGAAGAGCATTATACTCATAAGGGATCTGCTTTTCTCCTAAATGAAGCTGGCTTCCCACATTGATACGAAGGACATAAGAATTATCGCAGAGAAAATTAATATTATATTCTCCCAGTCCTAAAAGTTTTATCTCATCTGTATTCGTTTCAACAGAGACTAAATCCTCCAAAGTATCAATATCCCGAAGGGTTTCTAAAAGGCTCCATTCTAAACCTAAAGACTCTGCTTTTTGTAATATCTTTTCCAATACATCTTCTCGGCTGTATACTATGTCCGAAAAAACATCCCAGTTTTTCTTCATGCCGATCAAGCCGTATCCTCCGTCTTTTGCAGGAGCAATTATAAGATCTTTTTTATCAAGCTTTGTAAAAGCGTCCTGAAAAAGCTTCCCCGATATCCCCTGAAGATCCGATCCCATCAAAAGAACCTTATCTGCATTCTCAAGTTCTTCTTTTATAGAAGAATACATTTTCTCTCCGAGACCGCTGCCTCTTTGTTCTTTCTTGGAACCGTTTGCAAAGTCTAAGTCCTCTTTTTTCCCATCATAATATATTTCATAGGGGTATCCGGATTTCTTTATAATCGATAGATTTTCTTCTATCAGCTGGACACAAAGATCATATCTTTCTTTTTGCGACAGAAAATTTTTGAGCCTGCTTTTTCCAAAACCCGGTCTGGGCGCTTTTGTAAAGAAAATAATCTTTTCTTTCATAAAACCTCCCTTTTCTTTCTTGATAGAAGAATTCGCAGGATAATATCCTGCGAATCATAGTTTCTTATTTTTCTAATACGAACTCTGTATATTCTTTCGTTCCGTCTAATGAATTGTTTACATTTTCATAGCCGGCTTCTGAAAGTTTATTTGCTACTTCATAAGATTTATTTCCGCTGTAGCAGTAAGTATAGACTGGTTTGTCTTTTGGCACTTCGCTGATTTTTTCATCGATTGTGTCAGGAGTAATATTAACAGCTCCTTTTAAGTGTCCTGCTTCATAGTCTTTTGCATCTCTTGCATCGATAATGGTGGCATTTCCCTCATCTGCTGCTTTTTGAATTTCAGGAGCTAAAACACTCGCTACTTTTGTCATCGTTGTATAATTAAAATCTTTTACACCTTCTGCATTATGCACATTTGTAAAGCCTGCCGCAACAAGTTCGTCAGCAGCTGTTTTGCTTTTTTTGCCAGTGTTGCAAACTGTAACAACATCTTTGTCTTTGTATGCTTCGATACGGCTTAAGTTGTCTTTTAATTCGTCAACATTGATATTAATCGCATGTTTAACATGGCCTGCATCGTATTCTTCTTTTGAACGCACATCGATCACAAGATAATTCTCTTTTGCTTTATTATCTTCTACGATCTTGTCAAGCTCTTCTCCGGTCATTTCCTTTACGGCAGCAGTTTCCGTTGCACTTTGTGTCTGCTCTGTTTGTGTCTGTTCTTGTGTAGCCGTATTTCCGCAGGCTGTTAAGCTCAATCCTGCAAGTACTGCACCCCATAATAACAATTTTTGTAATTTCATTTAAATCTCCTTCTTTCTTATAATCTTTATCCCTATATTATCACAACAGTAATGGTTTGTGTATTTATTATCAAGATGTATTTATTTGCAACTCGTTGCCCTTTGAAATTCATAAACAAAAAACTCTTCCCGATATCTCGAAGAGTTTTTTTAAGCTTTTAGATACTTCATGGGTTAAACATCTCTTAAAGGATTCTATTTCAAGAAATATAAAACACCTATTACAATGACGGTAAAGATAGAAACAGTTTTGTGTGTTGTATCTTCCTGTAGAAGACTATTTACAAATATTACGATTAAAAACAAAAGAAACATAATACCGCTTATTGAGCTTCCTTTGAAAATCAACGCATTTTCCAAGGCTATAACTCCATTACAGGTACAGCCGCTTTTGTATACTTTTCTATTAATCTTCTATCCATCGCAAGCCTTCTTATGTAATTCGGTTGTCTTCTTTAAGTTTTATTCTAACAGCAAAGCATACTCTATACAATATACGTATTTTAACCCCTACTGATCCCTATATCACAAAAAAACATAAAGCATTCCCTTAACGCTTTATGTTTTTTTAAAACTGATATTATTCTTTTTTCGTTCTTGTAATAAAATGGTCGTAGATTGCACTGATGGCTTTTTCATAATCACGATCTTCTACCCCGACAATGATACTTAACTCGCTGGATCCCTGAACGATCACTCGTACGTTAATATCAGAGTCTGCTAAGGCAGAGAAAAGCGTCGCCGCTGTACCGGAGGCATAGCGCATTCCATGACCTACTACGGCTATTAAGGATATATTCTTAGTATAGCCGATAGAGTCCGGTTTGCAGACTGCTTTGATTTCAGAAACAATGTCGTTGATTAACGGTTTCGAATCGTCGTCGTTTATTAAAAGCGAAATCGAATCGATAGATGAGGGCATATGCTCTAAGTAAATATCGTTGGATTCTAAAATACTCATAAGCTTTCTATGGAAGCTTTTATCTTGATTCAGCTTCACTTTCTCGATATAGATCACTGTAAAGTCTTTACGTCCTGCGATTCCTGTAATTCTAGGCTGATCCTTAGATGGCGTACCGTCTGCTACGATTTCAGTTCCTTCATCTTCCGGCTTATTCGTATTCTTGATATGAATCGGTATTCCCTTTGATACAACCGGGAAAATTGCTTCATCATGAAGAATGGAAGCGCCCATATAAGAAAGTTCTCTCAGCTCTTTATAGGTGATTCTTGAAATCCCTTGAGGATTTTTGATAATCCTAGGATCTGCTATTAAGAAACCGGATACATCTGTCCAGTTTTCATAGATCTGAGCATCGGCTCCTCGCGCAATAATAGCTCCTGTCAGATCCGATCCTCCCCTTGAGAAAGTCATCGTCTTTCCATTCGGCAAAGATCCGTAAAATCCTGGTATTACCGCATTTTCCAATTTTGCTAATCTTTTGCTGGTTAAAGAATAAGTAAGCTCTTCATCCAACTGTCCTCTTGTGTTGAACACAATAAAATCTGCAGGGTCGACAAATTCGTATCCTAAGTACTGAGAAAGAAGAATTCCGTTTAAATATTCTCCCCGGCTCACCACATATTCTACAGATGCCCCCGCATCGATTTCTTTCATTATCAACTCAATATGTTCTGTTATATCGAAATCTAATCCTACACCTTTTGCAATATCTTCATACTTATTCGCAATGTTTTCTAAAACTTTTGAATAATCTTGATTATGCGTATATAAATCCCATAACAAATAAAGCAGGTCCGTTACCTTTGTATCTTCAGGATTTGACTTTCCAGGTGCAGAAGGTACTACAAAACGTCTGTTTGGATTTTCTTCGATAATCTTTTTTACTTTTTTAAACTGCTCGCTGTTCGCAAGACTTGAGCCGCCGAATTTGGCGACAATAGGTTTTTCCATTAAAAACGACTCCCCTTCGTAGTAATATACTCTAGGGCTATTATAACATAATAGTAATGTTTGTTAAGGTTCAAAACATCAATTTTAACGGTTTATTCTCCTAAAACGATTTCAACACTTCTGGAGGCTCCGATTCTATCGGCTCCAGCTTCAATCATCGCTAAGGCGTCTTCCCTTGTCCTGATACCGCCGCTTGCTTTCACGCCCATACGATCTCCTGCCGTATGGCGCATAAGTCTCACATCCGCCAAAGTTGCCCCTTCTTCGCTGAAACCCGTAGAAGTTTTTACAAAATCAGCTCCGGCTTTTTCTGCAAGCTGACAGGCTTCTATTATTTGAAGATCTTCTAAAAGACAGGTTTCTAGGATCACCTTTAAAACACGATCTCCGCAGACTTCCTTTATTTCTTTAATTTCTTCATAAACTTCTTCAGATTTTCCATTTAGGAGAAGACCGATATTGATCACCATATCAATTTCATCGGCCCCATCCTCTACTGCAACCTTTGCTTCATAAACTTTTGCTTTCCGACTCATGGCTCCCAAAGGAAATCCCACCACGACACAGGTTTTAATCCCTGTATCTTCTAACAACTCATGAACAATTTTTGCAAAAGAGCTGTTTACACATACAGATGCAAAGTTGTATTTTTTAGCTTCTAAACATATTTTGAAAATATCTTTCTTCGTCGTTTCCGGCTTTAATAAAGTATGGTCGATATATTTATTCAGTTCCATCTTTTCTTCTACCCCAGCTCCAGTGCGATTTCCATCATTTTTGTAAAGGATGTTTCTCTTTCTTTTGCTGTAGTTTTCGTTTCTAGATGGAAAGAGTCGGATATGGTAAGTATTGTCAAAGCATTGGCTCCTGCAGCCTTTGCAGTCAAATACAGCCCATAGCTTTCCATTTCCACAGCAAGGATCCCCATTTTTTCCCAGCTTTTCCAAGCATCGGCGTTTGAATTATAAAAAACATCCGAACTGAATACATCCCCCACTGTTACTGGAATATTCTTTTCTTCTGCAGTTTTTACAGCTTTCGACAACAGTTCCCATGAAGCTGTCGCCGATAGATTTCCTTCCAGGTGAAACTGATGGGCAAAATTTGAATCTGAAGAAGATCCCATCGCTATTACAATATCGTATAGATTAAGATCTTTGCTGTAGGCCCCTGCAGAACCTACTCGGATCAGATTTTTTACTCCATACTCATGAATCAGCTCATAAGCATAGATGCCCATGGAAGGAATGCCCATCCCTGTCCCCATGATGGAGATTCTTTTGCCTTTATATTCTCCTGTAAATCCGTACATATTTCTTGTCGCATTAAACTGGGTCACATTTTCTAAATAATTATAAGCCATGAATTTTGCCCGAAGAGGGTCTCCCGGCAAAAGGATCGTTTCCGCTATTTCGCCTTTTTTTGCTTCTATATGAGGTGTCGCCATAATCGCTCCTTATCTTCTCCATATTTCTTCTACTACAATATTGTTTAAGGAAGGAGAATAATCTATCTTGTATCTCTCCCGTTTTTTTTGAAATCTCTTATCATAATATATTTTGATTCCTTCAAGGACTTTCCAATCGAATCGTTCTTTATCCACTTCTTTTTTCACCATCGATACTCGCGGTTCAAATTTCGTAGGTCCTCAGCAGAATACTGCCAGCATATAAATGATAATCTCTTTTTCCCCTGTATTTTCTAGAAAGTTCACAGCTTTTTTCGTGATTTCTATATTCATTCAGGCCACTCCTTTTAAAAAAAGAAAGAATCAACAATTGTTGACTCTTTCTGCCTTATTTATACTTCCGGTTCGATCAGGCCGTAATTTCCATCTTTTCTTTTATAGACAACTTGGACTTCGTTTGTCTCGCCGTCTAAAAACACAAAGAAATTATGACCTAATAAATCCATCTGCAATACCGCTTCTTCCGGACTCATTGGTTTTAAGCCAAATCTTTTTACTCTTACGATTTCCGGTCCTTCTTCTGGAGTTTCCGGCTCTTCATATTCAATATTTTCGAATCGGATCGTTTCTCCTGTATTATTACGTTTTTGCAAACGTGTTTTATATTTTCTAACTTGTCGTTCAAGAGCATCTACACAACGGTCTATAGATGTGTACATCTCATCGCATGCTTCCTCTGCTCTTAAAACTACACCTGGCAAGAAGATGGTCACCTCTACGATACGAAGATTTTTCTGACTGCTGAAGGTTACTCGTCCCTCCACATCGTCTTTAAAATACTTATCCAACCTTCCAATTTTCTTTTCAGCTACTTCCTTCAATGTGTTGCTGATATCGTAGTTTTTACCGGTATAATTTAATTTCATACATTGCCTCCTAACCATCTAATCGTCTGATTAAACTTTTTTATTTTACAAAACTTTTGCTTTGTTGATATAGATATACCCGAATTTTGAAAATAATATCAATTATTCATATTTTATATGTTAATTTCTTCTATTCTATTTTCTAAATGTATATTTATCACAGAAACATAAGATATAAACATATGTACTTATCCACAATAAGAGGATAAGTCTTTGTGGATAATGTGGATAACCTTGTGGGTAAACTGATTCTTCTTTAATTTTATTGTTTATAACTTGTGGGATAACATTTTGTTTACATAATTTTAATTATTTATCTATTTTAGATCCATAATTCTTACACAATTTTTATAATAATTATTGATTTCTTTGTAATCTTTGCAGAAAAGTCTAAAAATGATATCATAGTAATGATCTATAACAATAACACGGGAAATAATTTTATTTCCAAATAATAAAGAAGAGGACTTATTCTATGGCTATAAAAAAAGAAAAACTGAAAACCTATGCACAATTCCTGTTAGAAAATATTCAGCAGCACCGCATGACCGACTTGAGTGCTCAGTCAGCTTATTTTCTAATATTGGCCCTTTTCCCTTTTATCGTAGTTGTCTTTAATCTCCTTACGATGTTTGCCGCAGATCATATCGATAAAATTCTATCCTTTTTATCTGTTCTGCCGGAAGAAACAGTAAACGCTATCGAACCGATTATCTACAGCATAATCAACTCTAACAGTGCGGGTATCATCTCTGTGAGTGTAATCGTTGCTTTCTGGTCTTCCTCTAAGGGAGTCAACTCTATTATCCGTGCTATGAATATCGCCTTCGGGGTAGAGAACGACAAAAGTTTTATCCGAGTTCAGCTAAAAAGCCTTTTATTCACATTTCTTCTGCTTTTACTGATCTTTGCAGTACTGGCAAGCCTTGTTTTCGGGGATGTCATTCTTAAAAGTATAGAATCCTTATTTAGCTTTACATTGGATTCTCCAGCACGGCTTCTATTTAATGCTATTCGTTTCGCAATTCCTATCGCAGGCATGATCTTAGGATTCTCTTTTCTATTTAAAAGAGGTCCGGATTTTGAAAAAGAAGAAAGGATTGCTACAAAATCTGCAGTCATCGGCGGAGTTATGGCTACGATCGGATGGATGATCATCAGCTTGGCATACTCTTTCTATGTATCGAATATCAGCAATATGAGCGTTACTTACGGGCCCTTGGTCGGTATCATGGCACTGTTCATCTGGCTGAACCTTTCCAGCCTCGCTCTTTTATTTACTTCGGAATTTGTCGCATTATACGACCGCTGTATCGTTAAAAAACTTCCGATACAAAAAGACCGAATCCCCGGAGCGGTACAGTACTATTAAAGTAAGTGTGGAGCATGGGAGAGGGGAGTGTGAAGTTGAGGAAAAAAACGAAAAAAAATTCATTTTTCTTCATAATATAAAAAATATTAAATCAAAAAGACAAACTCAACTCTTACTCCTGAGTTTGTCTTAGTCTTAAGAGAGCAAAGCTCTCTTTTTTTGATTAAAGAAAATAAATTGAATTAAAAATAAGAATAAATAATAACGTGGCGGGCGCTATTATCTAAGAAGAAAACGAGCGTTCGTCTCGTTTTTATCCATAACTCCCCTCTTCCCTCTATCACACTCCACAGTTCTTTTAAATCTCTTCTTCATGCCGAACCCAATATCCTTTCTCTTCTCTTTTTTCAGAGGCGATCACTAGACAGTCTACGGTCTTTGCTCCTGCTTTTAAGAGAGTTTCGGA
>JAAZME010000322.1 GCA_012798975.1 Gallicola sp. | reverse complement strand
TATCGATATCTTCCAGCTTCTTTACATAGATACAGGATTTCCCCATTTTATATTTTCCTAAACCCTTTAAAAGTTCTTGATTTTCTTTCGCATCGGAATAAATATAAAGAGAAATAGCCGCTTTTCGAGGGGAAAAACCAACCATAAGCCCATCCCCTTCCTGTCTGCTCCGTTCTGATTTGTAATGATATTTTCCGAAGCCGATAATACTGTCTCCCCACATTTTAGCAGAATATCCTGCAGTGTTTTCAAATATTTTTAACAGATCTATACTATCTTTGCGTTTTCTCTCCGTATTTGCATAATTGTCGATAAATTCATAAACGTCAGCATCATTTTCTTTTGTTTTCAGTTCAGCCATAAAACATCTCCCCTGATTTAGTATTATGTCTTAAATTATTATAATACCCTTTCTGCTGTCTTTTATTTTTTATTCCTCAAAAATCCCTTTTTGTACAGCTTTTGCCTAATACATACTTATTAAATGGGTATTTATAATGAAACCGTTACTTTTTAACTATGAAAGGAGACAATATGAAAAAGATAAGAGTACTGCTTATGGTTCTTTTTGCCGTCCTTTTTATAACGGCTTGCGGAAATCAAGGAACCAAAGAAGCTCCTCCTGCAGAGGAAGGGAGCACAACGAAGGAAAACATAACAACAGAAGAATCAAATGAAGGAAAACCCGAAGGCACACCAGTGGAAACAGCTGCTCCAGAAACAGATTACGAGCCGGCTTTTCCAGAACAAACCAGAGTCAAAGCTGTAAAAACAGAATTTGACTACCAAACTTCAAAAATTGCCGAGGGATTAAACAGTCCTTGGGGAATAGCAGTTCTTCCGGACGGCAGTTTTGCCATAACAGAAAAGGGCGGGTCTCTTAGAGTGATGAGTCCTGAAGGAAACTTAAGCGGCGTTATTGCAGGCTTTCCTGAAGTCGACTCGCGAGGCCAAGGAGGTCTTTTAGATGTAAAAGCTGCACCGGACTTCGCTGAAAGCCGTATGCTTTACTTTACATTTTCCGAACCCTCCGAGGAAGGGAATCTAACAGCTGTCGCCAAGGGAAGACTTTCTGACAACAACACTGCTGTGGAAAATTTTACCGTGATCTACCGAGCGATGCCTTATTATGAAAGCGAAGGGCATTTCGGAAGCCGTATCGCTCTCGATCCAGAAGGAAATCTATTCATCTCTACAGGAGACCGAATGGACTCTGCTAACCGCAGAAAAGTACAGGAATTCGATAACGGCCACGGAAAAATTCTTCATATCACACCAGATGGAAATGCTGCTGGAGAAAGCCCTATCGAAAACGAAGAAGCAAACCCAGAGATTTATTCCTATGGCCATAGAAACGTCCAAGGATTAGACATTCACCCTGAAACCGGCGAACTATGGGCAAGCGAAATGGGACCTGAAGGCGGAGACGAGCTTAATCTCATCCTGCCAGGAAGAAACTACGGTTGGCCATTAGTAAGCTACGGCGTGGAATACGGCGGCCAGCCGGTCGGCGAAGGAATTACCGAAATGGAAAACACAGAACAGCCTGTCTACTATTGGGATCCGGTACTTGCCCCCAGCGGCATGACCTTCTATTCCTCCGATGAAATTCCAGAATGGAAAAACAACCTCTTTATCGGCGGACTTCGTTCTCAGCATATTGCAAGAATAGTATTAGAAGATAATAGAGTTGTCGGCGAAGAGCGATTCTTAGAAAATGAAGGGGAAAGATTCCGAGATGTAGAAATGGGACAAGATGGCGCCCTTTATTCTATTACGGATAATGGAAATGTGTATCGGATAGGAAAATAATTAATAAACCAAGGAACAAAACACTGTTCCTTGGTTTTTTATTGCAATTAACTTTATCTCCTTCCTATTCTTCTGCATAGAGATAGGAAATCTTGCTGCCATATAATTAAACTTCCATTTATTATATAATAGCAGGACCAACTACTAAAAAGGAAACGGTGACATTATGATCATTATACGAGATATAAAATTAGAAAAAATGGATGAATCGAAGCTGGAAGCAAAGATTCGCCGTCTTATAAAAAGAGATCAATTTAAACATACTGTCTACAGACGTTCCATCGATGCGAGAAAGGGTATTCTTTACAACTATCAAGTTCTTGTAGAAGGGAAGTTCAGTGAAAAAGAAGTTAAACGGATAAAAAATGCTGCTTTCTATAATGAAGAAAGCTATGAGTTAACTCCGGGAGAAAAGAAACCTTCTGTTTGTGTGGTAGGATTCGGTCCATGTGGAATTTTTGCTTCCTATCTTCTTTCAAAATACGGGATACCTGTGACGGTTATTGAAAGAGGATCTAAAGTGGAAGAACGGATGAAAAAAATCGACGATTTTCTTCATGGCGGAAAGCTGGATGAAAACACGAATGTACAGTTTGGCGAAGGAGGAGCCGGAACCTTTTCGGATGGAAAACTTACATCCAGATCCAAGGATAAACGAGTTCGGGAAGTTTTAAAAACCTTCGTGGAATACGGAGCTCCTTCGGATATTCTTATCGATCAAAAACCTCACATCGGTACCGATGTGCTTTCTGAAATTATCGTTAAAATCCGCAAAGACCTCGTTCAAAAAGGAGTGGACTTCCATTTTGATACGACTATGGAAGATATTGTCGTCGAAAAAGGCAAAATCACGAAGATCTTAACGGACAAAGGAGATTTTACAGCAGACTATTATATCTTTGCTTTAGGAAACAGCCCAAGGGATACTTTATTTCAGCTAAAGGATAAAATATCTATGTCCAATAAACCCTTTGCAGTAGGATATCGCATCGAACATCCTCAGGAGCTTATCGATCTTTCCCAATACAAAACGAAATCAGAAGAACTTCCTCCAGCTTCTTATCAGCTAAGCCACAGCAAGGAAAATCAAAGAGGAGTCTATACCTTCTGTATGTGCCCGGGAGGCTATGTCGTGAACAGTTCCAGCGAAGAAGGACGACTTTGTGTCAACGGCATGAGCTATCACAGCCGTGACGGAGAAAACGCAAACTCCGCTATCGTCTGCGGAATCGGAGAAGAAGTCTATGGAACAAATCTTCTAGACGGTGTCCGTTTTCAAAGAGAGATCGAGGAAAAGGCCTTTCAGCTGGGAGGCGGAAACTACAACGCTCCTGTTCAAAGAATTGAAGATTACCTTTCCGACACTCCGACTACCTCTTTTGGAAGGATCAAACCTACCGTAAAACCAGGATACACCATGACGAATCTAAACGGCATCTATCCGAAGATTGTCGACGACTATATCAAAGAAGCCCTTTCTGCTATGGGAAGAAAAATTAAAGGATTCGATCAGAAAGATGCTGTTCTTACAGGGGTTGAAACTAGAACTTCCTGTGCAGTGCGACTTGATCGGGAAGATAATATGAGGTCCATAGGCATCTCCAACCTTTACCCTTGCGGCGAAGGAGCCGGTTATGCAGGAGGTATCGTCTCAAGCGCTATCGACGGACTAAAAGCTGCAGAGCAGATTATTGAAAACAAAGAATAGAATCTTAACTCACAAAATTTAAAAGCGGGACCGTATTCAGTTTTACCGTCTAAATACAGCCCCGTTTTATGACGTCATCAAGTATAGAAAGGAGAACTATAAAATGCTGATATGGATTATAGCAGCCATCGCTGCCTATTTTGTAAAAGGACTTACCGGCTTTGCGAATACCTTAGTTTTAACATCCATACTAAGTTTCGGAAGCGACAATATTAATATTACACCTGTAGATCTCCTTCTAGGATATCCCTGCAACGCCATCATCGCCTGGAAAGAACGAAAATCTATCCAATGGAAGACTTGTCTTTCCCTATCCGCCTTAGTACTTCTCGGCAACATTCCCGGCATCCTGTTTTTAAAAAACGCCGACTCTAAAGATATTAAAGTATTTTTAGGCTTTGCTATTCTTTTTATCGGCATAGAAATGCTTTACCGAGAAGCAAAGACGAATCTAAACAAAAAACAATCGAAACCCTTCTTAGCCTTTATCGGGATTATCGCAGGACTTTTATGCGGTATTTACGGAATAGGAGCGTTTCTAAGCGCCTATGTCAGCCGAGTAACAAAGGATACCCAATCCTTCAAGGCAAATATTTGCGTTATCTTCTTTATAGAAAACACCTACCGGCTTGTTTTATACAGCATCCTAGGAATCATGACCTTGTCTTCTGTTAAAAGCGCCTTGC
>JAAZME010000355.1 GCA_012798975.1 Gallicola sp. | reverse complement strand
GTGATCCTCATTTGGAATCATCTTTATCCACTCAGGAACCTGCTCGTCTTCTTCCTCTAATATCTTTTTGTCATCCTCCGTAAGATCTCTGAAATAAAAACTTTCCCCTTCTACAACAGGTATATTTTCCAGCTCTTCTCGATTTTCATAGAGAGAAACATCTCCGAATGGAATTACCGTTCCATCTTCTTTTTGAAGCAGTCCACCGTTATCCCCTACTGCGTAGATTTTCTTTTTTCTTTCTTCAAAGTATCTTCTCATAGAGCGTCGTTGTCCGTAGGTGTTTCGGAAATGGACCTCCATTTCAAAATCCTCTATTCTTCCAAGTCCTAGATAAAGTCCGAACTCGTTATAATCGTCGTCAGGCGTCATATGATATTCTTTCATCTGCACCATGGCCCCTGCAGAACTTCCCATAAAGATTCCTTTAAAATCTCTCAAAACCTCCACAATACCGAAAGCTTCTGCCCTTCTCATAATCTTTTCAGGGTAGCCTCCAGGCATATAAATAATATCTGCCGAAGCAATTTTTTCTCTGGCTGTGATTCTGTTGTCTTCAAATTCTCGTAGCCAGATAATATTTTTTTCTTTTATTCCATAAGACAAAAAGGGCGCAATGAGCTCGTCGTACATCCTTCCTTCTTTGCCAAACTCTTCTTCCCATTCCCGAGGCGAACCTACCCATTCCTCATGATGAGAAAAAGGAATCATTAAAACTTTATAGGTCTTTTTTATAATCGGACCAAGTACCGGCCATGCATAATCTTCATGGAAATTATAAATATTCATTAATACATTCATATATATTCCTCCTTAAATAAACAGTGTGAAAGATCCTTTTCTCTTAACAGGATTAAACCCTTTTCCTTTAAACTTAGGGTTATATGTATTTTTTTACTTCTCTGCATCTTTATTTTACTATAAAGCCCTTTCTATTACACCTTGCGCTTTTTCAAGTTAAAGTCTAACGATATTTTATTTATTTCCTTTCAATATACTTGACAGGTTAAAACTGATAGAGTATCATAGAAAATACATATGAAACAAATGACAAGAATAGTAGTAAACGAAGCGGCTTCTAGAGAGTTCCGGGGTGGTGAAACGGAATAAGCTTAACGTTTATGAATACGACTTGGATGTTATGAGCTGAAATAAAAGTAGGCCGTACAGGTGCGCCTGTTATAGCGTAAAGTTTTTAACTTATGAAGATGGTATTTGCGAAAATATCATGAACAAAGGTGGTAACACGTCAATTCGTCCTTTCTATATGAAAGGACTTTTTTTATTTTTAGGAGGAGAACAATGACTATTCGATTAACAACAGATGAATTTTTACCTTTAGAGATGCACAAGGTTCGTATTGTGCAGAAATTAAACCTTCCCCCTGTAGAAGAGAGAAGAAAAAACATGGAAGAAGCAGGTTATAATACATTCCTTCTTCAAAACAGAGATGTCTTTTTAGATATGCTTACAGACAGCGGTGTAAACGCTATGAGCGATAATCAGCAGGCAGCTATGTTTATTGCCGATGACGCTTATGCAGGAAGCGAGACTTTTAACCGTTTAAAAGCTTCTTTAGTAGACGTATTCCATAAAGATCTTTATCTGCCAGCCCACCAAGGCCGTGCCTGTGAAAATATTATTGCAAGTACATACTGCAAACCTGGACAATTCACGCCGATGAACTATCATTTCACTACAACAAAAGCCCATATCGAACTGAATGGTTC
>JAAZME010000077.1 GCA_012798975.1 Gallicola sp. | reverse complement strand
TGACTTTGGATCAGCTTAACAATCGGGCTCAAGAATTTGATTTCGATCATTCATTCGAAGAACTTAAAGAATTAAGCGATCAGAAAACAGCACTGCTTCAGGAAAAAACGAATCTTGAGTCGCAGCTGGATGAATTATCCCCATGGACAAAATTGTCCCTGCCGGTGAATGATTTATACGGTTTTAACAGTGTTAAGGCATTGACAGGTTCCATAGCAGACAAGTATGTGGCGAATTTAGAAAAGGATTTAATTGATCTAAAAGAAACATACTTGGAAAAAGTGGATTCTGTAGATGGAAATTCCTATGTGCTCCTTATTACAACAAATGAAGAGTACGACGAACTAGCAGAGATTTTAAGAAAAAATGCATTTACGCAAATACGTATCAATGCAAAAAACTCTGTGAAAGACGAAATTTCTGACAATGCCATGCGTCAAGAAAAAATCGATAGCGAGTTAAAGGTATTAGAAGACAAAATTGAATCAAGAGCCTATTTGCTAGAAAATTTCGAGATCTATCATGATTATCTCGACAATAAAAAAACTCAAATAGCTGCGAGCGAAAACTTCCTTAGTACAAGCAAGGTAGATATTATAGAAGGATATGTACCGACAAAGAAAGAGGAAGAATTCAAAAACCTTTTAACAAAGGTATTAGGCGAGGACTATTATTTAGAAATAAATCCTGCAGATAGAGATGATGCTAACGTACCGATCATTTTAGAAAATAACGCATTTGCAGAAGCTTATGAAAATACAACAGCTATGTATTCGCTGCCGAAGTACAATGAGATCGATCCTACTCCGTTGTTAGCTCCATTTTATGCATTCTTCTCTGGAATGATGGTAGGAGATTTAGGGTATGGATTGCTTCTTTTTATAATTACATTTATCGGTTTAAAAGCCTTTAATTTAAAGAAATCCCAAAGACATTTCTTTAAGTTTTTAATGTATATGGGATTTTTTGCCATTGTATGGGGGCTTATATACGGATCCTTCTTCGGCGGGGTAATCGAAATGCCGAAATTGATCAATCAAGAAACAGATTCCATGACTTTGATTATTATATCTTTGATTTTTGGTGCGGTTCATATCTTCTTCGCATTGGGAATTCAAGCCTATATGGATTTTAGAGATGGAAAACCGTTAGATGCGTTATTTGATGTAGGTTTCTGGTATATGATTCTTATCGGTTTAGTTCTTATGATCGCTGCTGGTCCATTAGGACTTCCTGCTATTGTAGGAGAGATATCAAAATGGGCAGCTATTATAGGCGCCATTGGAATTGTAGTAACTGGAGGCCGAGAAGCTCCTTCAATGGGTGGAAAAATTGCCGGCGGTATTTATTCTTTATACGGTGTAACTTCCTATATAGGAGACTTCGTGTCGTATCTTCGTTTGATGGCTTTAGGTCTTTCAGGCGGATTTATCGCAGTAGCGGTAAACTTAATTGTAAAAATGCTTTTCGGAGCGGGTATTGCAGGTATAGCAGGCGGAATTGTACTGTTTGTAGCGATGCAAGCCTTCAATATGTTCTTAAGTTATCTGTCTGCTTATGTTCATACAGCACGTTTAACTTATGTAGAAATGTTTAACAAATTTTATGAAGGTGGCGGAAAGCCATTTAGAAAAATGATTAAAGAATCGAAATTCTTTAACATAATCAATGAAAATGAGTAGGAGGATTAGTAAATAATGGTAGAATTTATATTAAATTATGGTGGAGTTAGTTTAGGTGCAATTGCAGTAGCGTTATCTGTATTCTTATCAGGAACAGGTTCAGCTAAAGGTGTAGGTATTGCAGGGGAAGCTGCAGCAGGAATCGTAATCGAAGAACCTGAAAAGTTCGGTAAGTCTTTAGTACTTCAGCTTCTTCCAGGTACACAAGGTCTTTAT
>JAAZME010000310.1 GCA_012798975.1 Gallicola sp. | reverse complement strand
TATCATCTACTACTTCTATTTTAAGGAAAGGAGCTTATTATGGGATGGATTATACTTATTATCGCCATAGCTGTTGTATTCTTCGGAGCTTGGGGCGGAGCCAGCCGTCAGAAATGGCTGGAAGATCTGGCTAACAAAAGTAAAAACAAGGACAAATAAAAGGAAGAGCCTCCGCTCTTCCTTTTATTTGTGAATTTTTTTATTTGTGAATTTATACTTCTTAAAATTATAAACCCAAGGTATCTTTCTTTGCTTTTTCTTTTATCAAAACAGCTCAGAAGAAACAAGTCTCTTGTTTCTCCCGTATCTCCATTCTTCCACTCTTTTACTCTTCACTCTTTCTTTTAAACTGCCTTTAAACTATTTAAATGGATCGTTACACCTACGGCAATAGCGAGTAAAATTACTTTTACCATTATTTTGTCGATTACAAAAGCAGAAAAAATAATTCCGATCCATAGAATCGCCAACGTTCTGTATTTATCCTTTTTCTCCATAACTCCCTTTTCATAGTTGCGGATATATCGTCCGAAAATCTTATGATGGGTTACGTAGTCATACATTTTTCTAGAGCTTCTTAAAAAGCATGCCGCCGATAACAGTATAAAGGGCGTTGTCGGCAAAAGAGGCAGAAATAAGCCGATCATCCCCAGTACAAGGGATATCGTTCCTCCTATAAAAAATAAAGCTCTTTTTACTCGAACCTTTCGGCTCTCCTTAATATTATCTATATTGTCCATCGATTCACCTCATTTTATAGCTACCCCATATTCAGCTGCTATAATTATATACTAAATTATTCTGAAATTGTTCTGTTATTAATATTATACCTTTATCATTCTATTACTGGTTTTTATAATAAAAAATCGCAAGCTGCGTCCGGTCTCTTAATTGTAATTTCTCCAAGATAATAGAAAGATAGTTCCGCACAGTTCCTTCGCTTAAAAAAAGCTCTTCTGCGATTTCTTTATTATTCATCCCTTCTGCGACTCTTTCAACCAAGTCCATTTCTCTTTTGGTAAGTTCCGGGATTGTTTTTGTTTTTTCTTGTTTTATCATTCCAGGAATCTTTTCTATTATCTCATCGCCAAAGACCCTCTGTCCTTCCTGTATCGCATAGAGGGCGGTTACTATACTTTCATATCCGGACTTCATAAGATAGCCTTTCGCTCCGATTCTCAAGGCTTCTACGATATAATCCCCGTCTAAAAAAGTTGTCAAGTAAAGAATTTTCGCTTCCGGATCTTTTTCTAAAATAACTTTCCCCGCTTCTAAGCCGTCCATTTTATCCATCCGGATATCTAAGAGAATAATGTCCGGTCTTTCCTTTTCGTAAAAAGCAACCGCTTCTTCTCCATTTTCACCCATGGTTATTACTTCTATTTCCTCGCCGCTTCCTTGTTTAGAACCTGCTTCTATAATGGTCTTTAAAGATTGGCAGACTAATGGATCGTCGTCTATAATAATTATTCTCATACTTCTCTCTCCTTTGCCGGCAGGGTTATAAAAATACGGTATCCATTCTCTTTGTTAAGATAAAAGTTTCCTCCGAGATCTTCTACCCGTTCTCTCATACTCATCAGCCCTAGGCCTCTGCCCTCTTCTTGCTTTTTAACACTACCGTTGTCTTTTATAAGAAGATGATAGTCTCCCCCTATTTCCATCAGCTGAATATTCACACGATCCGCATCGGAATGCTTTGATACATTGGACAAAGCTTCTTTTACGATACTGGATATAGTGTAATAGAGAGAAATTTCCAGCGGCTATCCTCAGATAAAAAGAAGTGCAGGTATGTACTTCTCAAGCCTTCTGGTAGTCTTTTTCATCTGGCTGATTTCCTTAGTGATAGGATTTTTATTCTTCCGGGAAGCCTTTATCAGCACCCTTACCGCAAGACTCTTTATCCTATCAAGTTTCGTTCATATGATATCCGTGGCGTCCATTGCGATCTTCTTTGGAACGATTGCCCCAAATAAAGAATTTATCAGTTTTGCCAGCACCATCTTTGCTCTGTTTATCGGTTTTTCCAGCGGAGTCTTTATCCCGAAGGACCTGATCTGGGAACCTATGAAAAATCTTGCCTATTTCACCCCGACTCTGTGGCATGTGGAATTGTTGGAAGAACTGGCAAAAACGACAGGCACTATCGATTGGAATTTGTTTGTAAAGCCCTTTTCCATACAGATCTTGATGGCGTTGGCCTTCTTCCTCCTTTCTCTTGCTTATAGAAGAAGAAAGCAGTTTCAAGGATTGTCTTAAATGCTCTTTATGAAAATTCTATTGAATATCGATTAAACTAAGCACTGCTGCTAAAAGCACACCCTTTTACAGGATGTGCTTTTTCTTGGTACAATTTGATAATTCTTTGTCCTTTTTCTCTAAAAAGGATTTGACATCTTTTATAGCTGCCATTATAATTAAATTAATTAAAACGTTTTAACGGAGAAGATTATGCCTATCACAATAAAAGACGTTGCGAAAGCCGCCGGTGTTTCCATCACCACCGTTTCCATGGTTTTAAACAACACTCATTATAAAATCAAAGAAGAAACAAAAGAAAAGGTCCGAAAGGCTGCCGAGGAACTGGGCTATGTACCGAACAATCTGGCTAAAAGCCTCGTAACCCAGAAATCAAATCTGATTATGCTGATGGTGCCGAATCTGTCCAATCCTTTTTTTGCCAACCTCTGCGAATATATTGCAAAAGAATTTGAAAAGAGGGACTATACTCTGTTTATCTATCAGACTTTGGGTAAAAAGATTACAATAGAAAAATTCTCCTCCATTATGGATGCTAATTTCATGGCGGGCTGTCTTATTGTAGATCGTTCCGTTCGAGACTTTAAGGAAGAGCTTCATCGAAAATATAAAATAGTTCTTTTAGATGAAATCGATTACAGCAAGGACAAATGTCTTATGGTCACAGGTGATAATGAAAAGGGAGGCTATCTTGCCATGAGCTATCTTTTAGACCGGGGCCATCGAAAGATCGGAATCGTAGCCGGCCCAAAGGATACAGCAAACTCCTCTAGAAGAATCGCCGGCGCTTTAGGCGCAGTGATGGAAAGAGATGTCCACTTTGATTCAGACTGTCTTGTCCACGGAAATTATAACTATGAAGGCGGCAGGGAGGCTTATGATTATCTTGAAGACAAAGATATCACTGCTGTATTTTGCTTCAACGATCTCTCCGCCTTCGGCTTTATAAACCGGGCACAAGAAAAAGGACGAAAGATACCGGAGGATTTGTCGGTAATCGGCTACGATAACCTCACCATCAATACCATTATCGAGCCGAAACTCACTACAATCGATCAGCATCTGGAAAAAATAGCAAAACTGGGTGTCGATATTTTAATCGAACATATCGAAAACCGGGAAATTAAAAAGAAAAGACATCTAATCACTCCCGACTTATGTATCGGGAAAACTGTAGAAGGAGGACCTTATGAAAATACTGAATATGGGATCTCTTAATATCGATCTTACTTATAGTGTCCATCATATTGTACGACCGGGAGAGACTATCGAATCCACAGGCCTTAAAACACTAGTCGGCGGAAAGGGACTCAATCAATCCACTGCCCTTGCCCGAGTTTCTAATGAGGTTT